>CAVJSG010000006.1:0-8911 GCA_963651895.1 Campylobacteraceae bacterium | reverse complement strand
AAAATAAAAGCCTAAATTTAAGTTAAATTTAAGCAAAATTTTGAGTTTAAATTTCATTTATAAGCACCTCGGTGCTTAGAACTGAATTTTAAAGCAAGGAGAAAAAATGACAGTCGTTAGACTCACTAGGATGGGGCGTAAGAAAAAGCCCTTTTACCGCATCGTTGTAACGGACAGCCGCAAGAGGCGCGATGGCTCGTGGATAGAAAGCATAGGCTACTTCAACCCGATGAGCGAGCCAAATGTCGTAAAATTCGATGCCGAACGGCTCGCCTACTGGAAAAGCGTGGGCGCGAAACTCAGCGAAAAAGTCGCAGCAATCACGAGCAGATGATATGGTCGAGGATTTTTTGAAAGAATACGCCGCTTTAATCGCGGATTATCCGGACAAAATCAAAACCGAGCGCGTTCAGCTCGATGAAAATTTCGCCGAAATCATCATCTACGCCGATAAAATCGACACGGGCAAGCTCATCGGCAAAAACGGCAAGATGATAAATGCCATCAAAACCGTCATAGGCGCGTGCAAGAGCAAAGACCCCACAACCTACCGCGTGAGCGTGAAAAGCCTTGAATGATGACCTTGTGCTCGTGGCTAGGCTCGGGCGCACCGTGGGTGTGCGGGGCTTTGTGAGACTGCACAACCTCAGCGATTTTGCAAGGCAATTTCAAAAAAATGCTAGTTTTTTTGACGAAAACGGCAAAATTTACACCATCAAAGAAAAGCAGGGCGAAACCGTGCTTTTCGTGGGCTTTGAGAGCCTTGAAGCTGCCAAAAATTTGGTGAATTTAAGGCTTTTTCAAAGCAAGGAAAACACGCGCAAGACTTGCAAGCTGGGGGCTGGGGAGTATTTTTACTTTGACATAATAGGGCTTAAAGTGCTAGAAAATGGGCTTTTGCTGGGCGTTGTCAGCGATATTTTAGAGGCAGGAAATCACTTGCTTTTAATCAAAACTAATGAAAGCCTTGTAAAAAAGGGCTTGGCGAGTGAATTTTATCTGCCTTATGTGGATTTTTATGTCGAAAAAATCGACTTACAAAATGGCGAAATTTGGGCGAAAAATGCTTTGATGCTTTTGGAGAGTTTAATGTGAAAATTCACACAAAATTCACAAAATTAAAAGGACGCAAAATGAAAAAACTTCTCGTTTTTACTCTGACTTTGGCGGGTTTGTTTTCCGCTTGTAGCGATGAAAACACACAAGGCGCAAACGCCCAAAACTCCAAGCATATCGAGCTTTATCAAAGCCCGGCGTGCGGCTGCTGTGGCAAATGGGTAGAGTATATGCGCGCTAAGGGCTACACCGTCAGCGTTCATAAGGACGATGCCTACTACGACTACAAGGGCGAGCGTTTTGGCATAAAAGATATCTACGAGAGCTGCCACACGGGGCTTGCGGGCGGTTACGCACTCGAAGGGCACCTGCCTGAGGACGCTGTGGCGTGGCTGCTCACCGCCAAACCCGAAGGCGTCATCGGCATCGCCGTGCCGGGTATGCCTATGGGGAGCCCGGGTATGGAGCTAGGCGGCGAGGACGAGCGATACCCTGTCGTCATTATGCTAAAAGACGGCGGATATAAGATTTATGGCATTTACAAGGGGCATCAGCTCATTGAAAACGGCGAATTTTAAGGGCTTCGCGCACGGGGTGTGGGGTTGAAAACCTTATAATTTAGCTATTTTGAAAGCTTTTTCTCTAAAAAAGTGCTGAAATCTAGTGATTTTAGTAAATTTACGCGTGAATTTGCCGCTACGAATGGCGTGAAAATTCACGCCCGCGCCGTCATTGCGAGCGGTTTTTTGGGGCGTGAAAAATGCAGAAATTTCGTCATTGCGAGCGAACGCATTGCGCGAAGCGTGGCAATCCACAGCCTGCCCGCTGTTAGCGTGGGCTATTTTAGAAAGTGCGTGAATTTAAAAAGCGTTTCTAAAAAATAGTAAATTCCACAGCTTTTTAAAGTATGGATTGCCACGACTTTGCTTTGCTAACGCAAGCGCAAAGTCTCGCAATGACGAGTTATCCGCACTTTGCACGCATTTTAAAAATTCACTTATAATGGCGAACTTTCCACAAAATTTACACCTTAAACCCACTCGCATTGACAGCGTGGGCGTGAATTTCACGCCGCTCATTGTCGCCCTGCCCTACTTTGCACGCATTTTAAAACCCACTCACATTGACAAAATTTCCACAAAAAATTCGCACCTTAAATTAAATAAATTTCTCAAAAAATTCACGCCCTAAATTTAAAAGCGAATTTCTCAAAAAAATTCGCCGCTTTGTCGCAAAATAAACGCCAAAATGTGCTAAAATTCACGCAAAAATTCGCCGCGCAAACCGCGCAAACGCCGACAAAAAGGACACTCGTGCAAAAGGGACGCATTTTCATCATAGCTTTCATCACAGCCGCACTTTGCTTGCTGTTTTACCTTTTCAAGGGCTTTTTGCTGGTAATCACCATAGGCTCGCTGCTAGCTGTGGCGACTTCAAGCATCACGGCGAAGTTTTTGCAGGTGTTTGGGGGGCGCAAAATGCTCGCCACAGCCTGCACCACAGCACTTTTAGTGGTGTTTTTAATCGCGCCATTTGCTTACGCCATTACTCAGCTCGCCTTTGCCTTTAAAAACTTCGATATAACCATACTTTCAGGGGTGTTAGACTACATAAAGGGCTATGACTTTGGCTTTCTACCCGAGTCCCTTGAATTTTTAAAGCCCAAAATCGCCGAAACACTCGGTGAAATCGACATAAATTCACTAGCAAAGCAGCTTTTTGCTTATTTGGGCGGGCTTACAAAGGGCACAGCCAAAATCATCGCCGACATAGCCTTGATTTGCGTGTTTTTCTTTTTCGCAAACCTCTACGGCACCGAGCTTGTCATATATTTAAAGTCTATCGTGCCCCTGAAAAAAGGCGATTTTGACGAGATTTTGCGCGAGGTTAGCAATGTAATGTCCGTGGTGCTTTACTCTATGGTGCTAACGGCACTCACGGAGGGCGTGCTGTTCGCATTCATAGCGGGTGTGATGGGCTATGACGCTGTATTTTGGGGGGTTCTCTTTGCCGTAAGCTCGCTCATACCCGCTGTGGGCGGGCTTCTCGTCTATGTGCCGCTTAGCCTTTATGAGTTCGCCACGCACTCACTAGGCGGCGCGCTTGGCATTTTCATCTACTCGGTGCTTGTGATTTCGCTAATCGCGGACACCTTTGTGAAACCGCTTATCATCAAATGGATAAACGAGCGTTTGGTGAAAACGCCTACCAAAATAAACGAGCTTTTAATTTTTCTAGCAATGCTTGCTGGCATTTCAAGCTTTGGCTTTTGGGGCATCATTTTAGGACCCGCGATACTGACTTTTTTTATATCCACAATCAAAATGTATGTGATTTTGAAAGAGAAAAAATTGTTGTGAATTTGAGTTATAATTTTGTTACATTTTCAAAAAGGATACAAAATGACAAAGATTGATTGCAGGAATTTAGCCTGCCCCGCGCCCGTGATAGAGGCGAAAAAGGCACTTGAAAGCCTGAAAATGGGCGAGAAGTTGAGCATTTTGCTAAATTCACAAGCCTCCAAAGAAAATGTCCTACGGCTTTTGCACTCACTTGGCTTAACCCCAAATTTAAGCGAACTTGGCGGCGGCGAGTTTGAAATCATCGTGTTAAAGGATGAAAAATTCACGCCAAATGCTGAATTTAAGGGCGAAAATTCAAGCTGTGGCAGCGAAAAAAGCCAAAATGGCGAATTTTGCAGCCAAAATGCCTCCCATAAAGGCGATAAAAACGCACCTTGCAAGAAAATTCTTTTCTTAAAAGCCGACAGCGTAGGCAATGGCGAGCTTGGCAAGAAGCTCATAGTGGGCTTTTTAGATACTTTGAAAAGTGCCGACAACGCTCCAAGCACCATCATTTGCGTAAATGAGGCAGTGCTTATCAACACTGAGCCCACGCACGCCGCACACCAAGCGATGAGCGAGCTGGCAAAGAACGGCATAGAAGTCATCAGCTGCGGTTCGTGCCTAGAATTCTATGGAAAAACCAAGGATTTAAAGATAGGGCGCATCGGCAACGCCCTAGAAATCCTTAATCTACTCTTTGACAAGGACAAAGTGGTGGGGCTATGACTTATAAAAATCAGCATTTGACTCGTTTTGCCAAATGTGCTGGTTGTGCTGCGAAGTTGGACCCGGCGGGTCTAAACGACATCACAGGGCTTTTAAAGCCCCACAAGGCAGTGCTCTCAGGCATAGGCAACAACGAGGATGCGAGCATTTACCGCATTTCAAGTGAGCTGGCACTCGTGCAAACCCTTGACTTCATCACACCCATAGTCGATAGTGCCTATCATTTTGGTGCCATAGCCGCAGCAAACGCTTTAAGCGATGTGTTTGCGATGGGTGCAGAGCCGCTAAACGCCCTAAATATCGTGGGTTTTGACAGCGAGCATTTCGAGCTGGGGCTGCTAAAAGAGCTTTTGCAAGGCGCGAAGGACAAGTGCGATGAGGCGGGCGCGGTGCTTGTGGGCGGGCACACCATAAAAAGTGCGGAGCTGTTTTTTGGGCTAAGCGTCACCGGAAGCGTGCATCCGCAGGGCTTTTTGGCGAACAACACCGCGCGTGTGGGCGACATTTTGGTGCTTACCAAGCCCCTTGGTGCTGGCATTTTAAGCACAGCCTTAAAGGGTGGGATGCTGGAAAATGAGCTTTTAGAGGGGCTTTTGAGCGGAATGATGAGCCTAAATTTAAAGGCTAGTCGCATTTTGCGTGAATTTTCGCCCAGTGCTATGACTGATGTAACGGGCTTTGGGCTGCTTGGACACGCCAAAGAAATGCTAAATAGCAGCATTTGCATAGAAATTTACAAGGACAAAGTGCCATTTTACCGAGGTGTGAGAGAGAAATTCGCCCTCGGGCTTGTGCCCGGCGGGGCTTATAACAACCAAAAAGCCATTTCGCCCTTTGTGAAATTTGATGGCGGCGTGAATTTGGCGGATAAAACTAGCGCAGATTTTGGCGGCGGTGTG
Organism: Campylobacteraceae bacterium; assembly: GCA_963651895.1. Taxonomy (GTDB): domain Bacteria; phylum Campylobacterota; class Campylobacteria; order Campylobacterales; family Campylobacteraceae; genus Campylobacter_D. Next base: position 3,885 of record CAVJSG010000006.1, on the reverse strand, counting down.
AATTTTGGTAGTGTGAATTCTAGTGGCGGCGGCTCGAATTTTGATGGAAGTGCGAATTTTAGCGGCGAGTTTTTAGGCAGCGACTATGATGATATTTTGCTTTTCGACCCGCAAACTTCTGGTGGGCTTTTGTGCGCCTTGCCAAGCGAAAAAGCTGAATTTGCCGTAGAAAAATTACAAAAAACAGGCATAAACGCCGCCATCATCGGCATTTGCAAAGCATTAAAAGCCCAAAAGCCTTTTATAAGGGTGGTTTAGAATTTTTGCTTAAATTTTAGGTGTTTTTATAAATTTTAGCTTTATTTTTGGGAAGTGTGAATTTTAAATAATGCGTCATTGCGAGCGAGACGAAGTTAAGGCGTGGCAATCCATTGCCTAAAAAGCTGTTGCCTTTGCCATTTTTAAGAAATGCCACTTAAATTCACGCACTTACCAAAATAGCAAACGCCACAAGCCTTTCCAAGTGTGGATTGCCACGCGGTTTTTTCAAAACCGCTCGCAATGACGGAACTCGGCGGTTTTGCACCACTTATGAAAAAGGCGTGAATTTCTAGTGTTTTTAATAAAAAACCCCAAAAAATTCACGCCTCGCAATGACGGCGCGAAGGCGTTGCCTTTTTTAAAACAACGCCACGCCCCAAAACCAAATTCACAAGGCTAGAAACCCCAAAAATCCACACCCCAAACACTAAACTAAATTAAAACCCCACTCGCACGCCCAAGCTGCCGCCGTAGTAGTTTAATCCGCTGTCGTGGTGCTTGTAAAGCCCCTCGATGCTGAATTTCACGCTACTTGTGGCGTAAATTTGCGCTCCAAGCCCTGCGCTTACGCTGTTCTTGTAGGTTTCATTAGCGTATTTTAGCTGCGCGTTCATCTCTTTATTTACCATAAAGAGTTCTTTTTGATTTTCCACGAGGTTAAATTCCCCGCTAACCCGCGCATACAAAAACGAAGTGTCGCCTATTTTAGCGCGTCCCTCAACGCCTGCCACGCCATTTAGGGCATAGTCGCTATACTTCTCACTTTCAAAGCCCAAAACGCTGTATTTGCCTTGACTTTCAAAGTAGTTTTGCAGTCCCACAAAGGGCTTTATGCTAAATTCAGAGCCAAAGCGCAAGCCCGCCGCAACGCCCACATTTCCTTGATGATTGTTGAATTTCGAGCTAGAATTCAGCGAGCTGTCGGCGAAAACGACATTGCCAAGCTTGAATTTGCCAAGCAAATAGTTCGCGTTTATGTCGATTTCAACTAAATCGGCGAAGTAAAGCTGTCCCAAAAGCCCTACTTGAAACATATAAGCCGTAGTGTCGGTGCTTTGTGTCGCCAAGTCTTGCGAGCTATCCGCGTAGGCGTAGGTGAAGTGCCCTTGTAGCGCGTAGCCCTCGCTTAGATAGCCAAGCCCCAAGCTGATGCCGCCCAAGCTGCCCTTGACATCGCCGCCTCGCAACTCGCCATAGAATGGATTTGCAAAGAATTCAAATTGAGGCTCGCTCACCAAAGAATTCACCACATAGCCATTGTCAAATCGCAGCAAATCCGCACTTGCAGTGGGTTTGTATTCGGAGGCTGTGGGCGTGAATTTCACTCCCAAGCCCTGTCCTAGCGGAGTGTTGCTCACTGAATTTGCTTTGAAATTTGAGATTATTTGTTGTGGGTTTGAGATATAGCTTTGTTTAATGGTGCTTTCGGTGTCATCAAGCGCGCTAGTGCTTGTTATGCCTACTTTGCTTGTGAGAAATTTCTCGGCTAAATCGCCCTTGTTTTGCCCAAGCTGAGTTTTTAGCTCGCTAAATGCGGCGGACTTTTGCAGGCTTATCTTGCCGCTGTCGTAGCTAACATCCAAAAAGCTTGAATTTGGGTTGTTTATTTGTATGTTTTCCGCGCTTAAACCCGTGCTAGCGCCTGTGATGATGGTGTAGCTTTGATTTAGCGCAAGTCCGCTGCTTAAATCCACGCTTACCGCGCCTTTGTTGTCCAAATCCCCCACAAGCTGCCCCGCGGCTGAATTTGAAAGGTTAAAAATCAAAGTCCCACTCGCCTCGTTTGTGAAATTTTTGCTCACTAGCTTTTCGCTAAGGCTTACCACGCCGCTGTTTGTGAAGTTTGTAACCTCGCCGTTTGAAATGTTGTTGATTTTACCCTTGTTTGTAAGGGTTGCGAAACTGCCTTTGAGAGTGCCGATTTCGCCGCTGTTTTCAAGGGTTGCTGTTTTGTCCGCTTTTTTGTTATCAAGCGTGCCGACTTTCGCGCCCACGCCCTTTATGGCAAGCGTGCCGTCATAGTAGTTTAGCGTGCTTATCTCGCCGCCGCTGATGGTAGCAGAGCCTTTGTTTGCGTTAAGGGTTGAGATTTTGCCGCCGCTAATGTCAGTGATGGTGCCGCTGTTTTCAAGGGTTTCAATGCTACCGCCGCTAATGCTTTTAATGGTGCTATTTGTGCGGTTTGTCAGTGTAGTGATATTTGCCGCGCCCTCTATGCTGTCTATAATGCCCCCGCCGTTATCTCTCTCCGTGCCGTTGTTTAAAGTGGTAATTTTGCCGCCACTGATGGTGCCTATTGAGGCTTCTTTGCCAGCGACAAGGGTTTCTTCGTCCGACCAATAACTTGTTTCTGTTTCGCTTTGAATGTCTAGCTTTGCGATAGTTCCGCCGCTGATTTTTTCAACCCTACCCGCACCCATATTAGCGCTCATAGCACTAAAATCAGCAGCAATGTTTGTATAACCCGAGCCCACAATCATACTCTCTATGTCCGCTGTGCCTGTGATTTCGCCTATGGTGCCGTAGTTTTTTATGGCGGGTATATCGCTAGACTCAGACACCGAAGGATCAACCCACATACCGCTACCAACGCCTAATCCACCATACAAATCACCCAAATCGCCAAAGTCAGTGTCCGGGTCCCAGCCACTACTTCCGCCAGAGCCGCCACCGCTACTTTCTACCACCGTGTCTTTGAATTTACCACCGCTGATTTTATTGATAGTGCCCTCATTGCCCACCTGCGCAAAGGTTCCGCCTGTGATTTCATCTACTTTTCCGCTGTAACTATATTTTTCGGAAGTTGTCCAATCCATTCCACTGCCCTTAACATTCGCAAGTTCAGTGAAAGTTCCGCCGCTGATTTTTTTAATAATGCCTGTGTTTTGCACGCAGTTGCCCGGTGAGTTGCAGTCGCTAGTTTTTCTGCCCCCGCTGTAATATGTAAAATCCCCAATTATCCCGCCGCTAATCTCGCCTATATAGGCGTTTGCAGCATTTGCATTTTTTTCGCCGTTTTTCAAAGCCCCTATGACGACATTGCCGCCTATGCTGTCGATTTTTCCGCCGTAGTTGTTAAGTCCGTTAAAGCCTGCATCGCCGCCTATGGTGCCGACCTTGCCGCGGTTTTCAAAATTTCCTTGAAAATTTGCCCAGCCGTTTATGGTAGTGATGGTTGCGTCTTTTTGGTTTTCAAATTTGCTTGTAAAATGCGCGCCAAGGTCGTCCGTGCCGGTGCCGCCGCCGATAAGGTCTATGGTGTTTCCGCTTGAATTTGTAGCTTGCGTGTAAGAACCGCTTGTGTAGCTTTTTTGGGTTAAATTTTCTGCGTAAGCGGGACTAACGAACGCCAAACACGCTACGAGAGAGAGAGAGAGAGAGAGAGAGACGAAACCTGCAATCCCCTAAACACCGAATTTGTGGCTTTGCCTTGTGCCACACTTGCGCCTTGTGCTGAATTTGCGGCTTTGCCTTGCACCGCGCCTTGCCAAAGCCCCATTTTACCGCTACTTGCACTATGCCTAGCCTTTGAAATCCCTATTTCACAGCCCTTTGAGCTGATTTGAAACTCCGCAGCCGCTGAATTTGCTGCGCCCTTTTGTCCGCGACTCACGCCAAAGCGTG
>CAVJSG010000005.1:4225-22144 GCA_963651895.1 Campylobacteraceae bacterium | reverse complement strand
AAGCCCAAAAATTCACTCTCCGCCCTGTCCCTCAAACAAGGTTTTTGCAAACTCTATCGCCTCGTCCGTGATGCGCTCGCCACTTACCATCCTCGCGAGTTCGTTTATGCGCTCGTTTGGGGCGAGTTTTTTCACAAAGCTTTGCGAGCCCGTTTTTTCCACTAAAAAGTGGTTGTGCGCCGTGGATGAGAGTTGGGGCAGGTGCGATATGGCAAAGATTTGATAAAACGAGGATAGCTCGGCTAGGACTTTGGCGATGCTCATCGCTTCCTTGCCGCTTAAATTCGCGTCAATTTCGTCCAAAAAAATGATGCCCCGCCCCGCGTTTAGCACGAAGCACTGCGTGGCAATGAAGGCTAGGCGTAGGCGGTTTAGCTCGCCTGAGCTGAGGTTTTTTAGCCCCGTATCGCTGATGATGACTTGCACCTCATCTTGCCCCAGCTCGCAAATGTCGATTTTATCGAGCCTCAGGCTTAAATTATTCATATAAAGCTTGACTAAATAGGCATTTAGCAGGCTTTCAAGCTCGTTTAAGTGGCTTTTTCTAGCGTTTGTAAGGGTGTCAGCGGCGTGTGAAAGTCGTTCAAATAGCGCGGCTACCTTGTTTTCAAGCTCTTTTTTCTCAAAGCTTAAATTTTGATAGTGTTCAAGCTCTTTTTTCTTAATTTCCAGCGTTTGCAGGGCGTTTTCTATGCTCTCATAGCGGTGAATTAAGGATGAGAGCTGCTCTAACCTGTCCAAAACGCCCTCTATGTCGATATCTTGCTCATCAAAGCTCTGCCCCTCGGCGATGACTCGCAGTTCGTTGAGGCACTCGCTAAAAAAGCCCGCATCCACCTCGCTTAAATTCAGCGCCTCAACCACCACGGGTTCGAGCTCAAACACCGCCTTTGCCTTGCTCCACGCCTCCTCGATTTTGTCCTTTTTGGCAAGCCGTTTTTTCAGCACCATCAGCTCCTCATACTCGCCCACCTTGGGCTTTACGCGCTCGATTTTTTGAATTTGCAAAGTGGCAAGCTCCTTTAACTCCTCTATGCGCCGCTCCTCATCGCGCACCTTTTGCAAAGCCTCATTTGCCAGCGTAAATTCCTTGTGCAAAGCCTCAAATTCGCCCTTAAATTCAGCGAATTTTGGGTTTTTTTTCGCCTCCAAAGCGTCCAGCAAAGCCAGCAATTTTTCGTTGCCAAATTCGTTGCTTTCTTTTGCGGAGAGGTATTTCACAAAGCCCTTGCTGAGCGTGGCTAACGCCCTTTTTGCAATGCTTTGATTATTTACAAAATACTTCGCACTCTTATCTTTTAGCATTTTGAAGGTGTTTGCATCCTCATTTTCTATGCCAAAGTCCCTTAAATTCAGCTCATCATCAAGGTGCAGCTCGACAAATTTCGCCTCGCTTTCCACCAGCCCAAAGGCGGACAAAATGCCGCGAAACAGCACGGATTTGCCAGCCCCGCTAAGCCCCGTAAATACCGTAAGCCCGCGCTCAATGTCAAGCGCAGCGTCCTTAAAGCCCACATTTTCACGCATAAAAACCTTGTAAATCATCAATTTCCCCAACGCAATTTTTCTTTTAAAATTTGAAAATAATCCCTATTTTTTGGGTGAATGAGCCGCACTTTTTTTTCTCCCAAACGCAGCTTAATGTTCGCAAAATCCCTAGTGTCAAGGCATTCTTGCCCGTCAATGAAAAATGAGCACTCCGCCGCGCGCACTTCTAGCTCAAAGCCCTTGGGAAGCACGATGGGACGTTGCGTGAGCGAGTGCGAGCAAACGGGGGTTAGCAAAAACACCTCCGCAAGCGTGTAGATGATGGGTCCGTTTGCGCTGAGGTTGTAGGCTGTCGAGCCTGCCGCGCTTGCCACGATGAGCCCATCGCCGTGGTATTCGTTAAAAACCTTGCCGCCGCGAAGCACCTGTATATAAGCCATAGACTGCTTTTGGGTGCGCGAAAACACGACATCATTGAACGCCGTTTTCTCAAACACCCGCCCGTCCTTGCTTTGCAAGATAATGTCAAGCAAAAAAGGCTCCTCCACGCGGAATTTGCCCGCGAAAAACTCATCAAAAAACGCGCCCGCCTGCGCAGCCGTGAAGTCCGTCAAAAAGCCCAAATGCCCAGCGTGTATGCCTAGCAGGGCTTTTTGGTGCTTGCTAGCCTTGCGGCACAGCGATATGAGCGTGCCATCACCGCCCAAAGATATGATAAAATCGGAATTTGCAAAGAGTTCATCTAGCTCGTAAGCTGCTAAATTTAGGATTTGGCTTTGTGAATTTTTATGAGAAGCATTTGTTTTAAGGCTTTGCAGGCAGTTTTTTTCCAGCAAAAGCTCAATGCCGCGCTTTTCAAAGATTTTTTTAAGCAGCAAAATGTCGCCACTCAAATCAGCACCAAGCCTTGCCACAAGCCCTATTTTACGGATATTTTTATAATCAATCAGCGTTTTCATAGCCAAATTATAGCCAAAATTCACTAAATTTCGCCCCCAAGTTTTTGTGATTTTCGCCACCCAAAAAGCCTAAATAAACTCACAAAGGGCACAAATTTTTCGTTATTTTCGCCCAAAATTCACGCAATTTTACTTAAAATTTAGCCTCAAAAATTCAAGCCCGAAACTTCACAAAAAGCCCACTCACTCCACCACTATAACCCCTTCCCCAAAGAGTCCCGGGGTAAGATTTTTCGTGTAAATTTCAGCGTAGATTTTACGCGTTTTGATGTCTATGCTAGGATACACGAGGGCGATTTTTGCCTCTTTTTGCTCGCCGTTTATCTTGTAGCGGTAAGTCTGCCCCACCTTGACCTTGTCCTTGAATTTCTCGTCAAAACTGATAAGCAGTTTCACCTCTGGGTAGGAAAAAATCTCCATCACCACCTGCTGCACGGGGGCTACACCTTGTGCGAGGTCGATGAATTTAGCCGAAATTACGCCATCATAGGGCGCGCGCAGGATTTTCTTTTCAAGCGCGTCCTCGTAGCGTTCTACATTGATTTTCGCCTTTGCAAGCGTGAGTTCTGCTTGCTTGAAGCCCGTTTGGATGTCCTCAAAGCTCTGTTTGTCGATGACATTTTGCACTTGTTTAAACTTATCCATCTTGCTTTTGGCGTTGTTGTAGGCTATTTGGGCGAGGGCTTGCTCGTTTTGGGCGTTTTTAAGCCCTATTTGCTCGCTGCTGTTGTTTAGTACGATTAGCACATCGCCCTTTTTTACTTGCTTTGAGACGCTTACTTTGATTTCCTTTACGATACCGCCGACTTCAAAGGCAAGTTTGCTTTGATTGATGGCGAAAACATCGAAACTCGCGTAGATTTCCTCCGCCAAAAGTGGCGTAAATGCACCCATCACGGCACACAAAAATACTAAAAAGCCCTTCATTGCTCTATCCTTTCCTTTATGTCAAGCCCCAAAGTGTAGTAGTAGCGGGCTTTGGCGATTTCAAATTCATTCCGTGCCAGCTCCAAGTCGCTTTGCGCCTTGAATTTGCTCTCCAAAGCCTGCAAATAGTCGTTGTATGAGCTCAGCCCCGCGGTGTATTTTTTATCCACGCTCTCAAAGGCAAGGCTCGCAGCCTCGTTTGCAAGCTCTAACGCCTGAATTTGCTCGCCTAGCACCTTTAACTCTTTTTGCAAAAAGCTCATTTCAAGCCTGTTTTTGCGCTCCGCATAAGACGCATTAAGCGCGGCTATTTGATACTCCAAACGCTCTTTTTGCACTTTCGCACTTGTTGAGAAAAAGTCAAAAATTTTCCACTCAAAGCCTATGAAAAATTCATTGTTTTTCGCGTTTTTCTTAAAATACTCGTTTAAATTCAGCCCCATCGCATTTAAGGCTGGGGGCAAATTTATGCCGTAATTGTTGCGGTAAAAGCCAAAATTGTCCTGCAAAAAAATGCGCGGCAAATAAGCCGCCCTCGCCGCGCCAAGCCTTGATTTTGCGGCGTTTGCCTGCTCTTTTGCTATGGCTACCTCAACACTTTGCGCACTCTCAAAGCCCAAATCTTTAAGCCTCGCCTCGCCTTGGGGCGTGAAATTTTGCTGACTTAATTCTTGCAAGCCTTTTTCAATTTCCATCAGCTTCAAGCGGTTTTTGTGAAGCTCTAAACTTGTGAGGTGAAATTTCGCCCGCACGCTCTCTAACGCGTCCTTTGCCGCCAGCCCCGCCTTGTAAAATTCCTCTAATCTTGTGAGAGTGCTTTTCAAAAAAAGCTCTTTTTGCTCGCTAGCCTTTATGAGACTTTGCAGGCTTTGGTAGTTAAAATAAAGCGTGGCAGCCGATAAGGCAAGGTAGTTTTTGCTCTGAGTTTTGGCTAAATTTGCGAGCTTTTCGCCCTGCTCCAAAGCCCTTAAATTCGCCTCTCTGCCGCCTCCGTCATAAATCAAAAAAGTTAAACTTAACTTCGCAAAAAGGCTATTTTGCGGGCTTGTGATGAATTTATCAAAGCTGTTGTTTAGATAGCCAGCTTTGAGCGAAAGCTCGGGCAGATAAGCCCTAGCGACACTTTTTCTCTCGCTAGCCGCCTTTTGCGCGGCAAATTCACGCATCAAATACTCTTCATTTTTCAGGCTTAAATCAATGAGTTCGCTTAAATTTGAAGCAAAAATGCTAGTGCAAAAAGCAGCGATGATAAGGCATTTCAAGCCCATTTTAACCCCTAAAATTCATAAATCAAGACGATTATAGCACTAAATTGTAAAATTTAAATCTTTTTTGCTAAAATGCTAGCTTAAATTTACGCAAAATTCACAAATTTTAGACTTAAATTTCGCAAAAATTTGACAAAAACGCGAAATTTAGCGCGAAAATTCAAGGCAAAATAGGACAAAAATGAGCGACACAAAAAACAGCGCAAACACTGCAACCACAGGCGATTTAAGCAGCTCAAAAAACATCCGCAACTTTTCTATCATCGCCCACATAGACCACGGCAAAAGCACGCTGGCAGATTGCATCATCAGCGAGTGCAAGGCGGTGAGCGAGCGGCAAATGTCGGCGCAAATGCTTGATACTATGGACATCGAGCGCGAGCGGGGCATCACCATAAAGGCGCAGTCGGTGCGCTTGGAGTATGAATTTGGCGGGCAAAAATTCACGCTAAATCTCATCGACACGCCCGGACACGCGGATTTTAGCTATGAGGTAAGCCGCTCGCTGGCTAGCTGTGAGGGGGCTTTGCTCGTTGTGGATGCGAGTCAAAGCGTGCAGGCACAGACGATAGCAAATGTTTATATCGCGTTAGAAAACAACCTCGAAATCATCCCCGTCATCAACAAAATCGACCTGCCCCAAGCCGATGCCGCAAAGGTGTGCCACGAAATCGAGCACATCATCGGCATAGACTGCTCCCGCGCCATTTGCGTGAGCGCAAAGACCGGCGAGGGCGTGAAAGAGCTGCTGCAAGCCATCATCGAGCGCGTGCCTGCGCCTGCTGGCGATGAAAACGCGCCCGCCAAAGCCCTAATTTACGATAGCTGGTTTGACAATTACCTTGGCGCCCTCGCCCTAGTGCGCCTTTATGAGGGCAAAATTGCCAAAAACGATGAAGTTTTGGTGATGAGCAGCGGCAAAAGGCACTTGGTGCTGGATTTGCTCTATCCGCACCCCATAAATCCTACCAAAACTAGCATTTTGCGAGCAGGCGAAGTTGGCGTAGTGGTGCTTGGGCTTAAAACGCTAGGCGAGGTGCAAGTTGGGGATACGATAACCCTTGCTAAAAACCCCGCAAAGCAAGCAGTAGCGGGCTTTGAAAAGGCTAAGGCTTTTGTGTTTGCTGGGCTTTACCCCATTGATACGGATAAATTCGAGGACTTGCGAGACGCGCTTGAAAAGCTGAGCCTCAATGACAGCGCGATTAGCTACGAGCCTGAAACCTCGCTGGCGCTGGGCTTTGGCTTTCGCGTGGGCTTTTTGGGGCTGCTTCATATGGAGGTCATCAAAGAGCGTTTGGAGCGTGAATTCAGGCTGGATTTAATCGCCACAGCCCCCACGGTAACTTACGAGGTGTATTTGACGGACGGGAAAATGGTGCAAATTCAAAACCCAAACGAACTGCCCGCTGTGAATAAAATCCAAGCCATTAAAGAACCATTCGTCAAGGCTACCATCATCACGCCTAGTGAATTTTTAGGAAAAGTCATCACGCTTTTAAACCGCAAACGCGGCGTGCAGAAAAAAATGGACTATGTAACGACAGAGCGCGTCCTGCTCGAATACGAACTGCCGCTCAATGAAATCGTAATGGATTTTTACGACAAACTCAAAAGCCTCACAAAGGGCTACGCGAGCTTTGATTACGAGCCTTGCGGATGGCGCGAGGGGGATTTGGTGAAGCTTGACATCCGCGTGGCAGGCGAAAATGTCGATGCGCTCAGCATCATCGTGCCCTCGCAAAAAGCCGAGTCGCGCGGACGCGAGCTGGTAAAGGCGATGAAAGAAATCGTTCCGCGCCAACTCTTTGAAGTCGCCATTCAAGCAAGCATAGGCAGCAAAATCATAGCGCGCGAAACGGTTAAATCAATGGGCAAAAATGTAACCGCAAAGTGCTACGGCGGCGACATCACGCGCAAACGCAAGCTGCTTGAAAAGCAAAAAGAGGGCAAAAAAAGGATGAAAGCCATAGGCAAGGTGAATTTGCCCCAAGAGGCGTTTTTAAGCGTGCTTAAAATAGACTGAATTTTTGGGGTTTTGCTGTGTCGTGGAGTGTGAATTTTTGAGGCTTGAATTTAGCGAAGTTGCGCGAATTTTGTGTGAATTTTGAGCAAAAAATTTACAAAATTTTTTGAAATTTTTGGAGTTTGCTGTGTCGTGGAGTGTGAATTTTTTGAGGCGTTTTGTGAAATTTGGGTGTTTTTTGTGGATATAGTGTGAATTTTGCACCACTTGTAATGACAAGATTTATGGTGTTGCTTTTGTTGTAAATTGCCACGCGGTTTTTTACAAAAACCACTCACAATGACGAATTACCGCATTTTTCGCACACCATAAAAAAACCACTCGCAATGACGAATTTTATTTAAGCCCCAAATTCGCTTGAAATTTTAAGGGCTATTTGTGCGGGGGCAAGTCCTAGTGAGTGCTCTACTTCGGCTGTTGCGCCGTGTTCGATGAATTTGTCCTCGTATTCAAAGCTGATGATTTTTATGTGATTTAAGCCGTGTTTTTGCAAGAAATTTAAAAGCAAAGAGCCTATGCCGCCGATTTTTGCGCTGGGTGAAAATACAAACCAAATTTTCGTTTTTTGTGCTAAATTTTTAAGCAAAATTTCGTCCAAAGGCTTGGCGAAAATCAAATCCACAAGGCTCGCAAAGTCCTTTAAATTCAGCCTTACAAGCTCATCTAGCACGAGTTTGGCAGTGCCTACGCCCTGCCCATAACCCAAAAATGCAAATTCGCTTGAATTTTCTATGAGAATTTGCCCTTTGCCAAGTGCCATTTCACAGGGCTTAAACTCGTTTTCTAAGATAAAACTTCCGCGTGGATAACGCATCGCAAGGCAGCCTTGATGGGCATAAGCAAAGTCCATAACCGCCGCCATCATAGCCTCATCGCGTGGGGCAAGTAGCGTAAAATTGGGCACTGCGGAGAAAAAACTAATGTCAAATGCCCCCTGGTGCGTCTCTCCGTCCTCGCCCACTATGCCCGCCCTGTCCATAGCAAAGACCACGGGCAAATTCATAATGGCGCAATCGTGGATGGCTTGGTCGTAGGCGCGCTGCATAAAGGTGCTATAAATGGCGATAAAGGGCTTGAAACCCTCCCTCGCCATAGCCGCCATCGAGCTAACCGCGTGCTGCTCGGCGATGGCGACATCCCAAAAGCGTGTGGGGTATTTGGCGATGAGCTTGTCAAGCCCCGTGCCCTCGGGCATTGCCGCGGTTACGCCCACGACATTCTCAAATTTGTCGGCTAAATTTAGCAAATTTTGGCTGAAAAGCTCGGTGGCACTTGGCTTGCTAGCCTTTTTCAAGGGCTTTCCCGTGGCTATGTCAAAGGCACTCACGCCGTGCCAGCTTGACAGCTTGCCCTCAGCGGGCGCGTAGCCCTTGCCCTTGATGGTTTGCGTATGCACCACGCAGGGCTTTTTCATAGCCTTTGCCTTGCGAAACGCCGAGATTAGCTCGCTTAAATCGTGCCCGTCAATGACGCCTATGTAATCAAGCCCAAATTCCTCAAACAAAATGCCCGGAGTGATGAGTTTTAGGCTTTCCTCAAAACGCTTTGCCATATAAGTCGCACTTGGGGGGAGGTATTCGAGTAGGCTTTCCACGCCCTTTTTGAATTTTTGATAAAAGCCGCTTGCCATCGCGCCTGAAAGGTGCTTGGAAATCACGCCTATGGGCTTGCTTATGCTCATTTCGTTGTCGTTTAAAATGATGACACAGGGGTATTTGCGCTCGCCAAGCTCGTTTAAAGCCTCATACACCATACCTGCGCTCATAGCCCCGTCTCCTATGAGTGCCACAGGCGTTCTTTGCTCGTTTTTCAGCGCGATAGCCTTGCAAGCACCTACTAGTAGGGAAATGGAGGTGCTTGAATGCCCAGCTATGAAGTAATCGCCCTCATTTGGCTTGGTGTAGCCGCTGATACCGCCGAATTTTCGTAAAGTTTCAAAGCTCAAAGCTCGTCCGGATAGGATTTTGTGCGTATAAGACTGGTGCGAAACATCAAAGATAAAGGGGTCCTTGCCGTTTTCAAACACCGCGTGCATAGCGATTGTAAGCTCCACAGCGCCTAAATTTGAGCTTAAATGCCCGCCGTTTTTGCTTACCACGCTTATGATTTGGCTGCGAATTTGCGCCGCAAGCTCGTTTAACTCTTGTAGGCTGAGCTTTTGCAGGTCCTCATAGCTCATTCGTTTGCCATTTTTTTGATTTTATTTAGCCGCGCGTTTAAATCCGACTCAATGTTGCCCTTGTCGCTTAAAACCACCACACTGCCCTTGCTTATGGCGTCATCAAGGCTTACTTTGAGCTTGGAATTTGGCGCGAGTTGGCTTTTTACAAACTCATAATCGCTCGGACTGATTTTCAGCTCAATGCTCGCCGCGCCTTTGAGTTCATTGACTAATTTTTGCGCTAAATTCAGCGCGATTTGCCCTGAGCGTTCATCGATTTCTTTATCTATGACATCTTGGGCGATTTCGATGGCGGCGTGGGCGAGTTCCTTTTCGTTTTTCTCTATGAAAGCCTGTAAATTTGCACTCGTTTCATCAAGCCTCGCTATGCTTTTGCTGAATTTTTCTCGCAACTCCCCTAACTCTTTTTCGCTCTCAGCCTTTGCCCTCTCGTATCCTGCCTTATCCGCCTCGTTTTTGGCAAGCTCTAATTTTGCCTCAAATTCCTTTTGTTGATTTTCAAGTTTCATTTCAAGCTGAGTCTCAGCGCGTGCGGCTTTGTCTATAATTTCCTCTTTTTCTTTCATAAGCTCCACGACTTTTTGCGCGGCGGCTGAGTCTTGCTCGTTTGATTCTAAATTCTGCCCTGAATTTGCTAAATTTGCGCCTAAATTTGCTAAATTTTCGCCGCCCTGCGTTAAATTTGCCTCGTTTTTTTTCGCCTCATTGCTAGCAAATTCGCTCATCACTTTAAAATGGTAGCCGTCTATTATGTGCTCGCCGGTGTCTTGTGGGGGGATTACATTCGTGTTTTTCATAGCCCTACTCTATCATCTCATCGCCTTCACCCATTTGGATTAAGCCTTGTTCGTTGAGTTTGGTAACGATTTCTACCACTTTTCGTTGCGCTTCCTCGACATCTTTCACGCGCACCGCGCCCAAAAAGCCCATCTCTTCGAGGAAGGTTTCGCTTGCGCGACTTGACATATTTGCGAGGAATTTTTGCTTTAAGCCCTCGCTTGAACCCTTCAAACCTATCATCAAATCGCGTTTGTCGGCGACTTTTAGAATCTCGCGTATGGCTTGGTTGCCAAGTTTTGCAATGTCATCAAAGGTGAACATAAGTTCTTTGATGGTAGCGGCAAGCTCGGGGTCGCTTTGTTCGAGTTGTGCTATGATGGACTTTGCCGCGGTTTGTCCTAGGCGGTTTATCATCTCAGCCACAGCACGAGGTCCGCCTACCTCGACTTTTGTGCCTGCGAAGCTTTCTAGGTGTTTTTCTAGCACTGCTGATACCCTCTTTATGATAGCGGGCGAAATGTCGCCCAAATTTGCCATACGAGTAACCACATCAGCCCTTTGGTCCTCATTAAAATACTCCAAGGTCTCAGCCGCGTGCACGGGGTCCATATGCGCTAAAATGAGCGCCACGGTTTGCGGGTGTTCTTTGGAGATGAAATCAGCAAGCTGCTGAGGCTTAACCTGCCCTAGATAGCTGAAATTTTGGTTTGTCTCGATAGTCTTTGTAAGTCGTTCTAAAATTTTATTTGCCGTCTCGGGTCCAAAGGTTTTGAAAAGCAATTCTTTCGCATAATCAAAGCCGCCTGTTTTTATGAATTGATTTGATTGTAAAATGGAGTAAAATTCCTCCAAAACGGCTGTGGCTACGGATTTATCAACCTTTTTCGCTTGGGCTATGTAGCGCGAAATTTCGGTGATGGGGTTTATCTCCATATGCGAAAAAAGCGCCGTGGAAATGTCCTCGCCAAGCTGTATCAAAAGTATGGCGATTTTCTCAGCCATTGATAAATCATCGTAGGCTATCTTTTGTTGTTCGCTCAGCTTTATCATCAAAGGTCCTTAGAATCCGCTTGCGTGTCGCTTTCCACTAAATTTTCAAGCACTTTCGCCACTTCCTCGGTTTTTTCATTGACTATGGCGCGCAGCTTTTCTATGAGTATGTCATACTGCAAGCCCTCCTCGTCAAAGCCATCGCCAAGCCCAAGCCCCTCCTCGACTCTCTTGCGGGCTTTGTTGAATTTCTCCAAGGTATCCTCCGCTTCCTCTGCCTCGACACTGACGACCTTTTCCTCCTCCTCGCTGTCAGCCATATCTGCAAGCATTTTTTGCATAAAGGGCTGAATGACTTTTTTGTAGAAAATAAAGAGCAAAATCGCCGCGATTATGTATTTAACAGTGGGCAGCAGCGGGCTTATGTATTTATCATAAATGGTCAAAGCCTCGCTCTCAGCAGTGGGCAAAAGCTCATACTCCGTTACCGAAACGCTATCGCCACGGGCTGCATTAAAGGCTATAATGTCCCTTATGCTTTTTTCTATGTTTGCAAGCTCAGCAGGGGTTCGCTCGGTGTAGGTGCGCTGAATTTCATCATTTGCATCCACGGTGTCCTTGTAACGCTTGGGGATTAAAATGCCCACAGAAACCTTGCCTATGGTTGCGATTTGATTTTTTATGTTTGTGGTAGTCTTGGAGACTTCATTATTTGTCGTAATTTGCTCTTTTTTAGACCATTCAAGCCCATTTGGACCGTCTAAACCCTCGACAGGTCCTATGTTTGAAACAGCCCCCGGCACGCCTTGGATGACAGGTTCTTTTCGCCCTTGCGATTCCTCTTTTAAACTTTGCTCGCTACGAATGACTGTGTTTGGGTCGTAAAGCTCGATTAAGGACTCCATTTTCGTGGAATTTACCTCGATATTTACGCCGCCTCGCACCTCGCCAAAGGGTTCGAGTGCTTTAAAAATTTTCTCTTCAAGCTCGGCTATGCGGGCTTTGCGGAAATTTTCTATCTCTTTTAAAAGCTCGTTTTCATATTGTTCTTGGCTATCAAGCGGGTTGCCCTTTTGGTCTGTGATACGCACATTTTCAAGGGTTAGGCGCGGTATGGCAGCGGCAACTATGCTTTTTATGCCATCAATTTGCTTTTTGCTAAGTTTTGACTTTAAATTCACGGTTACAGAAGCTGTGGGCGGCACCTGCCTTTCGGTGAAAACGCTTTCTTTTGGAAAGGCTATATGCACCACAGCCTTATCCACAGGCTCCAAAGCCGATATGGTGCGCGAAAGCTCGCCCTCTATCGCCCTTTGAAATTTCACATCCATTTCTTTGTTTGTCGCACCAAACTGCTGCGTGTCAAAGAGCTCAAAGCCCGAACTTCTGTCCTTTATAAGCCCCTCGCTTGCTATCATCATCCTTTGGCGATAAAGCTGTTCTTGTGGCACCAAAATGGTGCGTTCGTTTTCGAGCTGATAGGGCACGCCGTTTTGTTCGAGCTTTGCGACAATGGCAGCCGAGTCGCTAGCACCCACATCCTGCACTAGCACAGCATAGCCTGCTGGCACGGTGCCTGCGGGGCTTCCTCTAAACAGGGCTAAAAACACCAAAAACGCGATGACTACGACTACGGAGGCGGCGATGACTATGCGCTGCCTTTTGCTGAGGTTTTGATAGAGATTACCGACTTGGTGAATCATATTTTTAAATTCTTCCATACACCCTAACCCTTGTAAAATAGGCATTTGCGAGATTTAAAGTGGCTTTTTTGGCTTGCCTTTTAAATCTTTAAAAGCCGCCGCTTTTTAAATTTTTGAGGCTAGCGCTTTTAAATTCAAGGATAGCGCAAGATTTAAAACGCCCTTAAAATTTTAAAACCGCCGCTCACGCCCTGTGCCTTTAAATTTCGCCGACATTATACACTTTTTAGGCAAAAATTTAGCCCTTTTTGCCCAAAAAATGCAAAAATTCAATCCTTTTATCGACTTTTTGGGGGAAAAATTTATATTTACAGCCCTAAATTTCGCTAATATCTTAAATTTTTGGCTATTTTTTGAGGTTTTTTAAAGGTTTTTAAATTTAATGAATTTTAGTAAATTTGCACGAAAAATTTACCATCGCGAGCGGTTTTTTAGGATAAAAATGCAAATAATTGTGTTTTTTGCGAGCGGTTTTTATAAAACAGCGCAAAAAAGCAAAATCCGTCATAGTGGGCTATTTTTTAGGCGTGCGAAAAATACAAAAAACCCGTCATTGCGAGCGAGCACACCGCGCGAAGCGTGGCAATCCACTACGCACTAGGTTGCGTTTTATAAAAAATCCGCGCCATTTTATAAATTTCGCACCTTAAAGCAACGCCTTAAACTCCCTAAAAAACGCCTCGTTTTGCTTGGGCAGCCCTATGGTTATGCGGATGGCGTTTAGGGCGTAGCTTTTTAAGTCCCTTATAATAATGCCCCTTTTAAGCAAGGCGTTTGCCAAGTCCGTGCTATTGAGCTTTTTAGCCGAATTTGCGGCTGAATTTTTCGCCAAATTCACACTAGAATTCACGCCATTTTTCTCAAAATCCGCCGCCAAATTCGTAGATTTTAAAGACAAATTCACGGCTGAATTCCCCTCAAAATTCACGCTTTCATCAAAAAAATAAGTAATAAAATTCGTATAAGATTCCACGAATTTTATGTTATTTTCACGCGCAAAGTCCTCGTAGAGCTTCATTTGCGAGAAATTGTTTTGCAAGGTTTTTGCTACAAATTCAGCATCATCCAAAGCCGCACAAGCAGCTTTGAGGCTTAAATTTGCCACATTAAAGGGCGCGCGAAGCTTGTAAAAAGCCCTTATGATAGCCTCGTTTGCTATGCCATATCCCACGCGCAAGCCCCCAAGCGCATAAAGCTTTGAGAAAGTGCCAAGATACAGGACATTGCTAAACTCGCTTATTAGCTCGCGGGGCTTTAAAGCCTTTTTTTCGTCCTTAAAGCCTGCAAATTCATTGTAAGCCCCATCTATGACGACTAGGCAGTCCTCATCCACAAAAGCCGCGAATTCGCCCACCTCAGCCGCATTTAAGCACTCTCCCAAGGGGTTATTTGGCACGCACAAAAACACCACCTTTATTTCATCCCTATGCGCGGCGTAAATTTCCTTAAATTCACGCAGATTATGCCCTATGCTAGGGGTTTTATAGCACTTTGCCCCCGTTTGCTTTGCGTAAATTTGATACATTGCAAAGGTTACGCCGCACTGCAAGTAAGCATTTGCCGCATTTAGCTTAGAATGCACGGCGAACTCTATGATTTGGTCGCTGCCCGCGCCCACTATAAGCTCGCAAAGCCTTACGCCATAGTGTTTTGCGAGCTTGCCTTTTAGCTCGCTCATCGTGTCATCAGGGTAAAGGTGCGCCGTGTGCGCAAATTCACGCAAGCACGCGGCGGCTTTGGGGCTTGTGCCAAGCGGATTTTCGTTGCTCGCTAGCTTTATCACGCGCGAAAGCCCAAATTCACGCGCTATCACCTCTATATCCTTGCCCGGCTCGTAGTTTGCCAAGCCATCCAAAAAAGCGTTAAATTTCATTGTTTTCTCCGGATAAATACGAACCCAGCCACGCGATGTCAGCGCGTTTGGCGAGGATTTTTTGCACCTTTTTATCATCAATATGCCCCTCAAAGTCGATGAAAAAGCTGTAATCAAAGCTGCGAGTGCGCACCGGGCGGCTTTCAAGGCGGGTGAGGTTTATGCGAGCCTTTTTAAACTCGCCTAGCAAATCGCTAAGCGAGCCCGGTTTGTGCGCGGTGTAGGCGAGTATGGAGGTCTTGCAGCCTTGCATTTGTGGGAATTTCTCATCGCTTAAAATCAAAAACCTCGTGCGGTTTGCGGCGTTGTCCTCGATTGTCTCAAAGAGAATGGGCAAGTTGTTGAGCTTTGCGGCGATTTTTGAGCAAATGGCTGCCGCGCTTTCGTCCTTTGAGGCTAAAAACGCGGCGTTAGAAGTGGATTTTGAGGCGATAAATTCAATGTCCGCAAGCCCGTGGGTTTCTAAAAAAACGCGACATTGATTGTAGCCTTGAGGATGCGAAAAAATGCGCCTAATGCCCTTTATATCGGCGTTTAAGCTAGCAAAAGAGTGGTGAATATCCATAAAAAGCTCGGCGAAAATTTTCACGCCACTATACTTGCTAAGGCAGTCCAAGGTGTCGCCCACGCCGCCTGCGGTGTTGTTTTCGATGGGCACGAGGGCGTATTTTACTTCCTTGTTCGCAAGTTCCTTAAACACCGCCTCGATGCTTGCAAGCGCGATATAATCGCTGCTCGCCCCAAACCTGCTCATCGCCGCTTGGTGCGTGTAGGAGCCCTCAGGTCCTAGGTAGGCGACCTTTTGGGGCTTTTCGAGGTTGCGCGAAACGGCGAAAATTTCTTGGTAAATCGCAGCTAACGCCTTGCTCGTCAAAAGCCCGTCATTTAGGGCTTCGAGGCGCTTTATGATGGCTCGTTCGCGCTCGGGGCGATACACAAGGCTTTGCGCCCTGTCTTTTAGCTCGCCGATTTTTTTCACCACAGCCATTCTATCGTTTAAAAGCCCTAAAATCCGCGCATCCAGCTCGTCTATCTTTTGGCGAAATTCGTCTAAATTTGGCATTTTTTGTCCTTGTTTTCCCTTAAAATTTTGCCTAAATTTGCCAAAAATTTGTGAATTTTTAGCAAATTTGGGGGAAAATTCACAAATTATTTGTAATTGCGAGACGATTTTCAAGGCGTGCAAAAAGTAAGTAATGTGTCATTGCGAGCGGTTTTTTAAGTGGCGCAAAAAGTGCGTTAAAGTGTCATTGCGAGCGCAGCGCGTAGCGCAAGCGTGGCAATCCACACCACAAAAAGCTGTGGAATTTGCCATTCTTAAAACGCCTTTAAATCAAAAAAACATAAAAATTTCACGCCTTTTGCAGCACCTGCAAATATTCTTTAACGCTCGCAAATACCTTGTCCCCAGCCCTTAAATCCAGCCCCTTTGCCGAGTTTATCTTGCCGCTTAAAACTAGGGCGATTTTCATTCCCAGCTCGCGCGCTTTTAGCAAATCGCCCTTGAAATCATCGCTGATGATGAGTATGTCGCTAAAATTCACGCTTTTTTGCTTTGAATTTGGCGAATTTTCGCTTGAAATTTGCAAATTTATCATCTTTAAAGCCGTTTCATAAAAGGCGGCACTAGGCTTGCCAAAGACGGAGTAGTCGGCGTTTGCGGCGTATTTAAGCATTTGCATTATCGCGCCCACACCGGGGTAACTTTTGCCGTTTTTCTTGTAAATGCTCGTCTCGTGCATCGCCACAAGCGGCACGCCAGCGGCGGCGAGCTGCACCATCTGCGCGAACTCATCAAAGCTAAAAGCATCCCAGCTAGCTACCAGCAAGGCTTTGGGCGCGGTAAAATCCAGCGTAAAGCCCAGCTCGCAAAGCGCAGCCTTAAACTCGCTAGCCCCAAAAGCTGCGATTTTACAGGGTTTCAAACGCTCTTTTAGCACGAAAAAGGGGTCCAAATACGCCCCATCCTTTATTTCAAGCCCTTTTTTACGCAACGAAGTTAGGAAATTCAAGTCTTTGGTGTTGTTTGTGATGATGACATAAGGAATTTGCCGCGCATTTAGCAGTCGCACTAGCTCGCAAGCCCCATCAATTAGGCTTTTGTCCGCATCGCTTATCAAGGTCCCTTGCACATCCAAAAATAGCATTTTAGCCCGCCTTTTTTAAAATCGATTTAAATTTGAAATTTTTTGCCTCTTTTGTAAATTTTCGGCAAATTATAGCACAAAGATTTGGGTAAAGCGCAACTTTGCGAAATGTTGAATTTATCTTAAATGATGGGGTTTGGAGAGAAACAAAAAAGTAAATGGTGTCCCGTGTTGGGATCGAACCAACGACCGCCTGATTAAGAGTCAGATGCTCTACCAGCTGAGCTAACGAGACATTTGTGGGCTGCAAGAGCCTTAAATTTAGCCATTTTTCGCAGCACAATGCTTAAAAAGCTAACTTTAAAGCCATTTTTAAGCTACTTTGATAAATTTAAAGCATTTTGAAAGCCTTTAAATTCAGCGTTTTCGCGCGATAAATGCTAGCAAAAAGCCGAATTTAAAGCCTTTTTGAAAACCATCTTTAAATTTAAAGCGTTTTCAAGCCCTTTTCAAAGGCTTTTAAGGTTGCGAAAGCCGAGTTAATGGCGTTTCAGCCTTGTGGCGCAGCGGACGGGGCTCGAACCCGCGACCTCCGCCGTGACAGGGCGGCGTTCTAACCAGCTGAACTACCGCTGCTTACCAGAAAACAGAGAACGGAACACAGAACACGGAAACGCCTTTCACACGGGTTTTTGTAATCCGTGCTCCGTTTTCTGCATTCTGAAATGGTGGTCGCTATAAGACTCGAACTTATGACATCCACTTTGTAAGAGTGGCGCTCTACCAACTGAGCTAAGCGACCTTGTGTCAGGCTTTTGGCGCGATTTTGCGTGAATTTTCGCTGAAAATTCAGGCTTTTAAGCGGCTCGCAACTCGTAAATTCAGGCTTTCAAAGCTACTCGCAGCCTAAAACCCCAAAAAATTCACGCTTTCAAACACTTCACAATCCACAAACGCCCCAAAATGCGCTAAATGGCGACCCCTAGAGGATTTGAACCCCTGTTACCAAACAGAGAGATTGGCGTCCTGGACCGCTAGACGAAAGGGTCGAACCCTTGGTGTCCCGCGTTGGATTCGAACCAACGACCCCCTCCTTAAAAGGGAGATGCTCTACCTACTGAGCTAGCGAGACGCTTCAAATGCCGCTGTGGTGGGCGTTTGGCGAATCCACAAAAGCGAAACAAAAGAGCGATTATAGTAAATAAATGTTATCTTGTCAAGGGCTGCGAGAAATTTTACGCGAAAAGTTTTAACTTGCGGCAAAATCGCGCCGCCGCCAAATCCAAAGTCATTTTCGCGGCGATTGCTTAAATTTTTGAAATTTTTGGCTATAATTGCACTATTTGAAAAAGAGTGAGATTTGAAACAAAACCCTAAAAATGCTTTGCTGTGGCTTTTTGTCCTTGTCGCTTTTGGGCTGATTTTTGGTGCTTTTACGCACTTTAAACTAGGCGAGAATGCGGTGCAAAACGACACTTTTTATATGCAAAATACCACGCAAAATGCCGCTTTTTATGCGAGAAATGCGGTGCAAAATGCGACTTTTTACTCGCAAAATGCTACCCCAAATAATTTAAATTCAAGCATTTTTCGCACGCAAAATGGGCAAAATTTAGCGAATTTAAACGCGCTAAAA
>CAVJSG010000005.1:2051-4215 GCA_963651895.1 Campylobacteraceae bacterium | reverse complement strand
AAATTTTTTCCCCAAGCAAACCCCCCAAAGCCCTGATTTTAGTGCTGCAAAGCTCTTTGCCTTTAATGAAAATAGCGATTTTTTCACGCCCTTTGTGGATGATTATTTTGATTTTTTCGCCCCAAATTCCACCCCCAAAGATAAATTTAACAAGCCCTCAAAACCCGAAAAAAGTCCGCAAGAGCCTTATGAAATCCCTCAAAAGCCTGCCACTACGAGCGGCGCAAAGCCCAAACTTGCCATCATCATCGATGATATGGCAACTCGCGAGCAGGTAAATGCGTTAAAAGCTACCAAGCTCAAACTCACGCCTAGCTTTTTTCCGCCCGATAGCACGCATCCGCGAACGCACATTTTAGCGCGTGAATTTGAATTTTTTATGGTGCATTTGCCCTTGCAGGCGAGGAATTTCAGGGACGAGGAGCTTCAAACCCTCTATACTAGCGACACTTTGGACTACATAGAGGACGAGATAGTGCGGATAAAACGCGCTTTTGGCGGTGTGAAATTCATCAACAACCACACAGGCAGCCTTTTCACGAGCGACACTAGCGCGATGAGGCGGCTGTTTAGGGTTTTGCGGGCGCAGGGGTTGATTTTTGTGGATTCGCGCACGAGCGGTTCGAGCAAGGCGGCGTTAGTGGCGCGTGAATTTGGGCAAATGCCGATAAAAAGGGACATTTTTTTGGATAACGAACCGCAAATCCCTGCCATAAGGGCAAAAATCGCCGAGGCAGTGCAAATAGCGCGGAAAAATGGCTTTGCCATCGCTATCGCCCACCCCAAACGCAGCACTTTCAGGGCTTTGACTCAGAGTGCGGATTTGTTTGAGGGCGTGGAGCTTGTTTATGTGAGTGAGATTTATGAAAGTCGTTCAAACCCTACCAAATGAGCTTTTGAGCATAGCTGAGCCTGTGAAAAAGCTCTACTACAAGGGCGATTTGTCGCTCTTAAATCGCCCAAAAGTCGCTATCATCGGCTCTCGCAGGATGAGCGTTTATACCAAAAACTGCGTTTTGGAACTAGCCAAAATGCTCGCAAACGCCGGCGTGTGCGTGGTTAGCGGCGGCGCACTAGGCGTTGATATACACGCTCATATAGGCGCGATGCCCTGCACCATAGGCGTTTTCGCAAATGGGCTCAACCACTTCTACCCCAAAAACAACGAAAAAATCATCAAGCAAATCTACGAGCGCGGCTTGGCACTGAGCGAAAACGAGCCCGATTATATGCCGCACGGCTACGATTTTTTGCTGCGAAACCGCATAATCATAGCACTTTGCCCCACCATCATCGTGGCGCAGGCGGACTTTAAGAGCGGTTCGCTACACAGCGCGAACCTCGCCGTGCGGCTTGGCAAAAGGGTGCTCGTGCTACCACAACGCAGAGGCGAGAGCGATGGCACGAACAGCCTTTTAGAGTGTGGAAAAGTAGGGCTTGTGAGCGATTTTAAGGCTTTCGTGGCTGGTTTTGGCGCACTTTTTGACATAAAAGACGAGCCAAAGGACGAAATTTTGGACTTTTGCAAAAATGGAGTGAGCTTAAATGAAGCACTAGCAAGGTTTGGAGATAAAATTTATGAGTATGAACTTGACGGCAGGCTTGAAATTCAGGGCGTTTTGGTAAAAACTAGGCAGTGAAATGAGCTTTTGTTTGAATTTTACTATTTTAAATGCTGAATTTTTGGGGCTTTGCGAAAATAAATTTTTTAAGGCAGCGATAAAATGAACGCCCTAGCACTTGACATAGGCTTAAAACGCATAGGCATAGCACTTTGCGTAGATGGCAAAATCGCTATGCCCCTAAAAGCCGTGCTTCGCAAAAACCGCAACCAAGCAGCCGCCGAAATAAAGGCACTTATAAACGAGCATAAAGTCGCCACGCTCGTAGTGGGCGTGCCTAGGGGCGGTGCTAGCGAGGATGAGATGCAAAAAAGGGTGCAGCATTTTGTGAATTTGCTCGAATTTGAGGGCGAAATTCACTTCATAGACGAGGGCTTTACGAGCAAGGAAGCCGCGCATTTGGGTGCAAATTCGCACAAAAATTCACGCAAAAAGGACGGCAAACTCGACTCGCTAGCAGCCCTGATAATGATAAAGGAATTTTTTGGGCTACTTTGAGTGCTGAATTTTGGGGTGTTTTTATAAATTTATGCCGTTTAAAC
>CAVJSG010000005.1:0-2041 GCA_963651895.1 Campylobacteraceae bacterium | reverse complement strand
GATTTACTCTCTCTCTCTCTCTCTCTCTCTCTCGTAAAAAATTCGCATTAAACCTCGCTGCTACGGCACTTTTGCTTGCCACAAGCGTTTCAAACGCTGCGGCTGAGGAAAGTGGCTGGTTTGCAGGCGCACAACTAGGCTACGGAGGCGTTAGCGCGAGGGCTGAGTATAGTCAATTTGCGGAAAACACCACTACCCTCGACACCTACATAGGCTCCGCAACCGCTGATAGCGGCTGGCAGGGCGGAGGCAGCCTTCGCTATGGCATTTTGGGCGGCTATAAGCACTTTATCACGCCTAAATTTGGGCTGCGTTTTTACGGCGCCTTTGACTACGGCAGTGCAACTGAGCATAAAATAACAGGCGCTGAACTCAGTTATGTAGGGGATATGGTGGAGGGCGGCTCTATAAAAGCCCCAAATAGCAAGGCTAAACTTAATTTTTGGAAGCTAAATTTAAATGTCGATGCGCTTTATGATTTCATTAGCCGCGAAAGCTTGGACTTTGGGGTCTTTGCGGGACTCAGCCTAGGATATGTCAGCGGCGCAAAGGCAAAGGCAGCGTATAACGAGGCAGTGCGGGCACACAACGACTCGCTAATCGCAGCTGATTACAACATTTTTTCTACGCTTGTTTATCCTTACGATGAGGAGTTGAGCGTGGATGGGGGCTTTGATTTTGCCATAAATTTGGGACTGCGCGCAAACATAGCCAAGCACCACGGCATCGAGCTTTACAGTCGTTTTGCTTTTGTGAGGCAAGAGGGCAAGCACACCTATGAAAAATTTGAAAATTACGAGGCGTCAAACATCACTAATTACGACAGCGCAAGCACGACTATAAAGCTCAAACAGCCCTACGCTGTGGGTTTGCGGTATGTGTTTAGTTTTTAGGGGTTAGGTGTCATTGCGAGCGGTTTTTTCAAAACCGCTCGCAATGATGGCACGCACGCAAAAAATTCACACATTTTCAAAAATTGACAAGGCTAATAGTAGGCAAAGTGTAGATTGCCACGCATTGCGTTCGCAACGCTAGCAATGACAAAAACCACCCACAAAATAACAAGTTGCCACAAATTTACGATTTACCGCACTCGCACGCTACAAATGGCATTGCAAACTACGCGCAAATTCACCCAAAAATCGCCTCGACTCGGCGGTTTTTGTAGCGTTCTTTTTCTTTGTGCCCCTGCGAAATAGGCTTTTGCTTGCCGTAGCTTTGTAGGGTGATTTTGCCTGTGATGCGCAAAAACTCGCTAGCCACTGCTGCTGCGCGTTTTAGCCCAAGTGCGTAGTTGTAAAACTCCCCGCCAAGCTCGTCCGTGTGCCCGCCAAGCGTCAGCGAACGCACGCGAGAGCCTGAAATATCGCGTTTGAGATTTTTTATGTGAAAGCTGTTTTTGATGCTTTGCATTGTGTTTTCATTAAATTTAAACCAAAGGTGCGGCAGCGAAAGCCCACCATTTCGCCATTTGGTGTTGTTTAACAAATCCTCGTTAAAAATGTGAATTTTGAAATCCCCCTCGCTAAATTTTTCCACAAAAAGGCTGTAATGCAAGTAGCCACCGCGCTCTGAGAGGGTTCGCACGATGTCATTTATTACCTCTTTTTCTTTGCCGCTCATCCTTTTGCCGTCCAAAATATAGACTTTGTAGCGTGGTTCGCCTAGGCTAGTGTCCCTTTTTGCGCGACTTTGCAGGGCGTCAAACTCGCCTTTTAGCGAGCCTTGCGCACTTTGAGCCTTTGCATTTTTTGCAGGCATTGAAATGCCTTGCCTCGCACCTTGCCCCCTACTCGCAACGGCTTGTTTTGTGGGGCTTTGCTTGCTTAAATTTTCGTCTAACGGCGTATTTGTCGCGTTTTGCTCGCTCATTATAAGCTCTTGTGTGGCGTTTTTATCGACAAAACTGATGTCCTTGGGCTTGGAATTTGCGAAAAGATAATACATAAACGCCGCCAAAATCGCCACCAAAGCCATCAAAATGATGAGAAGTTTGCTCGAATTCATCGCTTCCTCGCTTTCACGCGCCGCACTTTTGCGC
>CAVJSG010000004.1:18725-22538 GCA_963651895.1 Campylobacteraceae bacterium | reverse complement strand
GTATACAAAACCTTACTATGATACGCATAAAAATAATTTATGAAATTATATTATGAAACTAGACGAAAAACTAGACCAAATTTTACAGGGCGATTGCGTGCAAATTCTCAAAACCCTGCCCGAAAAAAGCGTGGATTTAATCTTTGCCGACCCGCCGTATTTTATGCAAACGCAGGGCGAGTTGCTGCGCACGAGTGGCGAGAAATTCAGCGGCGTGGAGGACGAGTGGGACAAATTCGAATCCTTGCAGGCTTATGACGCATTTTGCAAAGCGTGGCTGGGCGAGTGCCGCCGCGTGCTTAAAGATAGCGGCAGCATTTGGGTTATCGGCTCGTTTCAAAATATCTTTCGGCTGGGCTACATTATGCAGGATTTGGGCTTTTGGATACTCAACGATGTCATTTGGAGCAAGCCAAACCCCGTGCCAAATTTCAAGGGCACACGGCTTTGCAACGCCCACGA
Organism: Campylobacteraceae bacterium; assembly: GCA_963651895.1. Taxonomy (GTDB): domain Bacteria; phylum Campylobacterota; class Campylobacteria; order Campylobacterales; family Campylobacteraceae; genus Campylobacter_D. Next base: position 22,076 of record CAVJSG010000004.1, on the reverse strand, counting down.
GACACTGATTTGGTGCAGTAAAAGCAAGGGCGCAAAATACACTTTCAATTACAAAACGATGAAGCACCTAAACGGCGACAAACAAGAGCGTAGCGTGTGGAATATAGGCATTTGCATAGGCAGCGAGCGGCTCAAAGGGACGGATGGCAAAAAGGTGCATTCGACTCAAAAGCCCGAAATGCTGCTCGAAAAGGTAATTTTATCAAGCTCAAAGCAAGGCGATGTGGTGCTTGACCCGTTTTTTGGCACGGGCACAACGGGCGCGGTGGCGAAGCGTTTTGGGCGGCATTTCGTGGGCATCGAGCAGGATGAGAGCTATGCTAAAATCGCTGCTAGCCGCATCCGTCAAGTGAGTGTCGTGCAAAATGACATTAGCAGCGGTGCGCTCGAAACCAAGCCGCCGCGCGTGAGTTTGCAAGAACTTTTAAACGCTGGTTTGCTGCAAGAAAGGCAAAAACTTTATGATAAAAATAAAAATTTCATTTGTTATTTGCTGGACAATGACAGGGTAACGGACGGGCAGGACGAATTAAGCATTCACAAAATGGCGGCAAAACATTTAAATAAAAGCAACCACAATGGGTGGAGTTATTTTTATATCTTTGATAATGTAAATTTAGTGTCTATTGATACTTTAAGATATAAATATCAAACTCAATCAGCAATTTAATTTTACTTTTGCTTGAATTTTTTACAAAATACGGTATTTTGGATAAAAATTTGCGTGAATTTTGTGAATTTTTTAAATTTCGCCGCACGAGATTTGTGAGCCTTGATGAAAGCAAAGCTTACAACAACACAATTCTTGCGTTTTACGCTACTTGTAAAAAAGGCATAAAAATTCATAGATTTGCTAAAATAAAAGTGAAAATTCACACCAAAAAATTCAAGCCTTTAAAAGCGCATTTAAAATCACCCCATCGGCGCCTAATTTATAGGCTTTGGATAGGTTTTTAAGCGAAGCTATGATGAGTAAAATTTTGCTATCAAAAAGGTAAAATTCAGCCATTTTGCTGGCGGTTTTGGCTAAATTTTCATTTTTGGGGTTTTCGCATTCTAGCAAGATAAACTCGGCTTTTAGGGCGTTTGCGAGTAAAATTTCGTTTTCGTTTTTGGCAAAGACGGCGAATTTTGCGCCTATTTTTAGTGCCTTTTCGATTAAAATTTCATCAAATTCAAAGCAGTTTATACCCTCTTTAAATTCCGCCTTTTCGCCCCTTAAAATGTGAAATTTAGGGCTTTTGATGAGTTTGTGTCCGAAAATTAGCATTGTTTTATCCTTTCTAAATTTGGATTGCTTCGGCGTTTTTAACGCCTCGCAATGACGGAAAATTCGCGCGCAAAGCGTGAATTTTTGGATTTTTCGCTACGCTCAAAATGACGGCAAATTTTATAATTTTTTGTGAATTTTCACGCAAAAATTCATAAAATTTACGCCAAATTTTTACAAAAATTCACATTTTTCATTTTTTCAAAACCCAGCCAAGCCACGCGCAAAGTAGGCTCAGCCCTAGCACAGCGAAATTTTGCCACGAGTAATTGCCGATGAGTGCGATGTTTGTGAGGCTTAGCATAAAGCCGGCTACACTGCTGTAAATGCAAACACTGCTCATAAGCCCATTATCCACGGCTTTGCGGCACGGACAATGCTTGTAGAGCCCTTTAAAAGCACTATTTTTTTGCACTACGCTTTGCGAAACACTTGCAGTATCGCCCTTGATTTCATTTAAAGTATTAAATTCCCTATATTTTTTTGAAAAAACCGCGCCCAAAAGCCCTACCACAAGCAAAAAGCCAAGATAATACACCAAGAATTCAAAAAGCGCGTCAAAAAGCATTGAGCCACCATCCCATCGCTCTTTGCTCGGCTTTGAGCGTGGTTTTTTCGCCGTGTCCGGGCAAAAGCTGCAAGTCGCGTGTGAATTTCGCCGCTTTTTCAAGGCTTTGGCGCATTAAATTTGCATCAGAGTATGGAAAATCGTAGCGTCCGATGGAGCCTTTGAACAAAAAATCCCCGCTAAACGCCAAATTTTCGCCCACGAGCTCTATCATACAGCAGCCCGGGGTGTGTCCGGGGAAGTGCAAAAAGCGAAACGCCAAGCCTTTGATGTCAAGTGCGTCCTCGCCGGCTACCAAAAAATCAGCCTTTGAGTGCGGATGCCCCATAGAAAACGGGTCTTTGAGCATAAATTCATCGCCCTCGTGTATGTAAAGTGGGGCTTTGAACGCCTCGCACACGGCTGCGTTGTCCCAAATGTGGTCAAAATGCCCGTGCGTGTTTAGCACAGCGCACACTCGCGTGGCGTTTTGCCGCACAAACTCAAACGCGCCTTGCCCCGGGTCGATGATGAAATCGCCCTGCGCGGCTTTTAAGATGTAGCAGTTCGTGGCGTAGGCACCGCAGGGGCGGGAGATGATTTGCATTTTTGTCCTTTGAAATTTGAACACATTATAGCGAATTTAAGCATTTTTCGCTACAATGGTGCGAAAATTTCACAAAGGTTGGCTATGGATTTTGCAAAATTAGAGCGCAAGATGTGCGATTTCATCAACGAGCGGTTGAGTTTGGCGAAGGCAAAGGGCGTAGTGCTAGGGCTTAGCGGAGGGCTTGACTCTGCCATAGTCGCCACAGTGTGCCATAGGGCGTTTTTAAATGATGAAAATGCCGATAAAAACGGCATTTTGGCACTCATAATGCCCACCAAAAGCTCAAATAGAGGGCATTTAAAGGACGCGCTAATGCTCTGCGAAACCCTAAAAATCGAGCATAAAATCATAGAAATTCAGCCCATTTTAGACGCCTTTTTAAATACCTGCGAAAGCCCTAGCAAGCTTCGTTTGGGCAACCTCGCCGCGCGCGTTCGTATGAGCCTTTTATATGATTACTCCGCCGCAAAGGGCTATTTGGTGGCGGGCACGAGCAACAAAAGCGAGCTAATGCTAGGATATGGCACGATTTACGGCGATTTAGCCTGCGCATTTAACCCCATAGGCGAGCTTTACAAGAGTGAGCTTTACGAATTTGCCCGTCATTTAGGGCTTGCGCAATGCTTCATCGACAAAAAGCCTAGCGCGGATTTGTATGAGGGGCAAAGCGATGAGGACGAGCTGGGCTTCAAATACGCCCAAATAGACGAGCTTTTAAAGGCTTTAAAACGCGCAGACACCGCCACAGCAGCGAGTGCGGACAAAAAACTGCTTGAAATGGTGCAAAATAGGATACAAAACAACGCTTTTAAACGCGCAATGCCCGCGATTTTTAAGGATATTTAGTGGAATTTTGGGCTAGATTTTTGGTGAATTTTGGGCGAATTTTAAGGGAAAATTCAAAGAAATTTGGGAATTTTTATT
>CAVJSG010000004.1:0-18715 GCA_963651895.1 Campylobacteraceae bacterium | reverse complement strand
TTTTTATTTGGGGGGCGTGAATTTTTGGGGAAAATTTAGTGAAAATTCACGGAATTTAGATTTAAATTCACAAAATTTGTGCATAAAATTTTGGCGTGTTTTTGGCGTGAATTTTTTGCGAATTTCAAGTAAAAATTCACAAATTTTAGATTTAACTTTGCATTTTTTGTGCGTGAATTTTTTGCAAATTTTCGCCCAAAATTCAACCCAAATTTCAAGGCAAATTTCTTTAAATTTAAGCTGCGAAAAAACTTTAAGGAAGCCCCAAAATGTCGTGGCTTGATAGATATTTTTTCGAGCCAAATTTGGCACAAAAAATTCTAGCCTTTTTGCTTTTGCCTTTTAGCGCACTTTACGCACTCGCGGCGATTTTAAACGCCAAAATTCGCCGCAAAATCAAATTTAACGCCCCCATCATCAGCGTGGGAAATCTCACTTTGGGCGGCAACGGCAAAACGCCTGTGTGCAAGGCTATTGCGGCACTTTTTAGCGGCACAAAGCGCGTATTTGTGGTGCTTCGAGGCTATAAAAGAAAGAGCAAGGGGCTAGTGGTAGTAAAAAGCGGCGAAAAAATTCACTGCGATGTCGCTGCTAGCGGGGATGAGGCTATGGAATACGCCCTAAACGCCCATATAGCAGGCGTTATAGTGAGCGAGGACAGGGTAGCAGGCATAGCCAAAGCCCTAGATTTAGGGGCTCAGCTCGTGTTGCTTGATGACGCATTTTCCAAGCGACATATCGAAAAATTTGACATTTTGCTTGAAAGTGCGCGAAAGCCCTATTTCAGCTTTGTTTTGCCAAGTGGGGCTTACCGCTTGCCGCGATTTTTTGGGCGTTACGCGGACTTTGTAGCCACTGAAAACGAGCATTTTACGCGCCATTCATACACTAAAAGCAACGCAAAAGCCGTGCTAGTAACGGCTATCGCCAAGCCCTTTCGCCTTTACGAGCACTTTGGCAAGGCTGCGGCTTGCTATTTTTTTGCCGACCATTATGCGTTTAGCAAAAATGAGCTGCAAGCCCTGCTAGATAGGCATAATTGCGATACTTTGATGCTGACTTTCAAAGACTTTGTCAAGGTGCGCGAAATGGGACTAAAAACCCAGCTCATCGAGCTTGAAACGAGTTTGCGCGAGGATTTTAAACGCGCGATTTTAAACTATGTGGAGAATTTTCAATGAAACTTGTAAGCACCAGAGACAACGCCGATATAGTAGGCTTTGAGCGAGCCTTACTCGCTCCAAGTGCCAGCGGAGGCGGACTTTACGCGCCGCTAAATTTGCCAAAATTTGACGGCTACGCGTTTTCGCATTTAAGCTACGCCGAATTTGCCCTAAAACTCATCGCTAGCTTTGAATTTGGGCTTGAAAGCCTGTTTAAATCGGCTTTGCAAAGCTATGAAAAATTTGATGAAAAATGCCACGAAAAGCACTTGAAATTCAGCGGCAAAGCCTGCCCCGTGCGCATTTTTAGGGCAAATGAACGACTTTTTATCAACGAACTCTACCACGGACCCACTAGGGCTTTTAAGGATATGGCGTTGCAGCCCTTTGGCGTGCTTTTAAGGCTGCTAGCCCCTAGCCAAAGGCTACTCATAATGTGTGCTACTAGTGGGGACACAGGACCCGCCACGCTTTGCGCCTTTGCAAACTCTGCAAACGCCCGCGTAGTCTGCCTTTACCCAGCCTCAGGCACCAGCCGCTTTCAAGCCTTGCAAATGACGAGCTTAAACGCCCTAAATTTAAAGGTTTGCGCGATAAATGGCGACTTTGACGCGGCGCAAAAGGCACTAAAAACGCTGCTTGCTGATAGCGAATTCAAAGCCGCCCTAAATGCCCACGAAACCTCGCTCACAGCGGCAAATTCCGTGAATTTTGGGCGCATTTTGTTTCAAATCATTTATCATTATTATGCCCTAGTGCAAGTGGGTGCAAATGCCGACATTATCGTGCCTAGCGGCAATTTTGGAGACGCGCTTGGAGCATATTATGCCAAAAAAATGGGCGCGAAAATGGGGCGCATAAAAATCGCCTCAAACGCCAACAACATACTCACGGACTTTTTCACGCGCGGCGTTTATGACTTGCGAGGGCGCAGCCTTCAAAAGACGATTTCGCCGGCTATGGACATACTTTTAAGCTCAAATGTCGAGCGGCTGATTTTTGATAAATTTGGCGCAAAACGCACGGCAGAGCTTTACTCCCAGCTTGCAAGCGAGAAATTTTTCAAGCTTTGTAAAACCGAGCTAGACGCGCTGCGAGAGGACTTTGACGCGGATTTTTGCACCGACACAGAGTGCAAAAAATTCATCAAAGATTTCGCCAAAACAGCCCTCATCGACCCGCACACAGCCACTTGTTTCAAGCTTTTAGATCCCGCCAAGCCCACCATCATCACCTCCACAGCCGAATGGACGAAATTCGTGCCAAGTATGTTCGAGGCGTTGTTTGAGAGCCCTTGCGCGGACGAAAAAGCGGCTATGCTTAAAATCGCCTCGGCTTATAATTACGATTTAAAGCCCGAAATTCCAGCACTTTTTGACAAGGCGCAAAATGAGAGCCGAATTTACGAAGTGAGTGAGTTAAAAAATGCGATTTTGCAGTGGATAGAGCAGACTCAATGCTTTACAAATGACGATTTTAAGGGGCTTTAAATGATAATCATACCAGCAAGGCTTAAATCTACGAGGTTTAATGAAAAAATTCTCTGCGATATAAAGGGCGTGCCTATGTTTGTGGCAACTGCACAGCGTGTAAGCGCGGTAGATAGGGTATGCGTGGCGGTTGATGACACAAAAGTGCTTGATATAGCGCACGCACACGGACTGCAAGCTGTCCTAACTAGCGATAAGCACGAAAGCGGCACGGATAGAATCAACGAGGCTTGCGGTATTTTGGGGCTTGAAAGCAGCGAAATCATCATCAATGTCCAAGCAGACGAGCCTTTCATCGAGCCTGAAAATTTGCAAAAATTCAAGGAATTCGCCGCGGCTTGCCTTGATAAAGACGCATTTATGGCAAGTTGCTACAAAAAAAGCAGCGCAAAAGCCTGCGAGGACGCGAATTTAGTTAAGGTTGTAACGGACGCGCAGGGCTTTGCCCTTTATTTCTCGCGCTCAAAAATCCCCTTTGAGCGCGCCGCATACTCGCATTTCAAGGCTCATTTAGGCATCTACGCCTACTCTGTGCGAGCTTTGGGCGAGTTTTGCGCCCTAAAAAGCAGCGATTTAGAGCACGCCGAAAAATTAGAGCAGCTTCGCGCCCTAGAAAATGGGCGCAAAATCAAAATGCTTGAAATTCAAACGCAAAGCATAGGCATAGACAGCATCGAGGACTACAAACTCGCAATGCAGCTTTTTGGGTAGGATTTTGGACTTTTGCAAATTTTAGCGTTATTTTTTGGCATTTTTAAATTCGGCTTAGCTCGTCTTTTTGCGATAAATTGCTTTGTGCGGGCTCGGCAAACCGCTGCCGCTGTTAGTTTTCTGACGAAACCAAACATAAACAAAATCGTGCTAAAATCTATTTTTTAGTCAAAAATTAAGGGAAATTATGCGAATTTTTATGATTTTTTTGGCACTTTTTTTCGCCGCTTGTGATAGCAAAAAGGACGAGGATTTCAACGCTACGAGGGCTTCGAGTTTGGAGCAGGGCGAGAAAATCAGCTTTTCGCTCATCTTAAATGACGGCAAAGAGCTATTTATCAATGCCGACAAGCAAAATTTAAGCTTTGATAGCGGGCAAAAGGCTGTTTTGTTCGTGTTTTTCACCACTTGGTGCAAGCCCTGCAACGCGATGACGCCGCATCTCAACAAACTGCAAGAAAAATATAGCGAGAATTTCACTATCATCGGCGTGCTGCTCGAAGAAAAGCCCCAGCCCGAGCTAGCTAGCTACCTGCAAACGCGCCAAATCCGCTACCCCATCGCGCTTGGCGAGGGCAACTACCTGCTCGCCAAAAGCGTAGGCGGCGTGAATGCCCTGCCCGTAATGCTTTTATACAGCAGCGATGGCAGGCTCATCAACCACTACCTAGGCATCATCCCGCAAGAAATGCTCGACATAGACATTCAAAAGGCGATTATGTGATGTTTGACTTTTTCAAAAGGGCTATTTTAGGGAGTTCGGGCGAGAATTCCCCAAATTTAAAGGCAAAAATTTCCAAAGAAGCCCTTGAAACTGCGCTGCTTGAAGCCGATGTGAGCTATGAGATAGTGGAGGAAATTTTGTATTATTTGCCGCCCGGCGATGAGGTGAAAGGCGAGGATTTGCGGCGCGTTTTGAAGTCGTATTTTCTTTATGAAAAGCCTGCGAAAATTCACGCCAAACCCCTTGTGGAGCTAGTTTTGGGCGTGAATGGCGCGGGCAAAACCACCACCATAGCCAAGCTTGCAAACCTCTACAAAAACGGCGGCGAAAAGGTGCTTTTGGGCGCGTGCGACACTTTTAGAGCCGGCGCCATCGAGCAGCTGCGGCTTTGGTCGGAAAAATTAGGCGTTGAAATCGTTTTAAGCGCGCAGGGGCACGACCCCTCAGCCGTGTCATTTGACGCTGTCTCAAAAGCCTGCGCCAAGGGCTTTGACAGGGTTTTGCTAGACACGGCAGGGCGCCTTCAAAATCAAAAGAATTTAAACGCCGAGCTTGAAAAAATCGCACGAATTTGCGACAAGGCAATGGCGGGCGCGCCGCACCGAAAAATCCTCGTGCTAGACGGCACGCAGGGGGTTGCGGGCATCTTGCAGGCAAAGGCTTTCAACGAGTTAGTCAAACTTGATGGTGTCATCATCACCAAGCTAGATGGCACGGCAAGGGGCGGGGCTTTGTTTTCAGTCGCCCGCGAACTCGAACTGCCGATTTTATATGTGGGCGTAGGCGAGCAAATGGAGGATTTGTCGGCGTTTGATGCGGATGAATTTATAGAAAGCTTGGTGAATGCGGTGTTTGAGTGAGCTTAAATTCAACTTAAAAGCGATTTAGCAGAACTTTGCGCCGCTTAAAAGGCAATATCTCCTTTTGCCAAACTCAAAAAGCTCGTAGTTTTCAAGCCCTGCAAGCTCGCTTTGAAGGGACGAGCCTTTGTAAAGCAAAAAGAGTGAATTTTCATCAAAAAAACCCTTGCAAAGCGTGATTAAAAGCGGAATTTTCATCAAGGCTCTTGAAGTGATGAGGTTTGCTTTGAATTTTGGCGCGTGAAGCTCGATTTTTTCCTTTACAACGCCCACATTTCCAAGCCCCAGCTCGCTTTTTGCTAGCATTAAAAACGCCGCTTTTTTGGCGTTTGGCTCAAAAAGCGTGAAATTTGTCCGCAAAACTAGGGCTAAAAAAAGCGCAGGAAAGCCCGCCCCAGAGCCTATGTCTATGGCGTTTGCGGCAAAGCTTAAATCCTTGAAATCCAAAATTTTAAGGCTGTCTATAATCTCATTTTCAAGCTGCTTGAAAGCGCTGATATTATGCACTTTGCCGTAGTTTTGAAACAAATTTTCGTAAATTTCAAGCCGCCTTTTAAAATCGCTCAAATTTTTCTCGTCAAATTCACGCAAAAAGCCTAAATTTCGTTGCAAAAGAGAAAAATTCAAAGCAAATGCCCCATTTTGTCGTGCTTTACTTGCAAATAGCCCTCGTTAAAGGCGTTCGCTTCGATGATGATGGGCACTCGGCTCACGACTTGGGCGCATTTTAGGCTGTTTAGCTTGCTTGGGTTGTTTGTGAGTAGGTTGATTTTGCCGATTTTATAGTGCTTTAAGATGAATTCCACTATGCCATAATCCCTCTCATCGCCCTTAAAACCGAGCTTTAAATTCGCTTCGAGCGTGTCAAACCCTGTATCTTGCAGAGCATAGGCGTTTATCTTGTTCAAAAGCCCTATTCCCCGCCCCTCTTGGCGTAGGTATATTACCATACCGCCGTTTGCGTTGATGTATCGCAGTGCAAAGTCCAGCTGCTCGCCACAATCGCACTTCAAAGAGTGCAAAGTATCGCCCGTAAGGCACTCTGAGTGGATGCGCACATTCACAACGCCCATCAAATCGCCCTTAAAGATACACAAATGCTCCTTAAAGCCCTCCTTAAAGACTTGCAGCTTAAACTCGCCCAGCCGCGTGGGCAAATTCGCACTTTGTGAAACCTCGATTTTCATCATCAAACCCTAAATTTATCTCTCGCAAATGCCTATTTTAGCGCGAAATTTAGATAAATTTGCGCGCAAAAGCCGCATTTAAGCTATCTTTGCCTAAAATAGCTTTTTAGGGTGCTGATGAGATGGGCGATTTGCTCCTCTTTTTGCGCCCTTGTGTCCGCGTTAGTGAAGTTTTGGCGCAAATCCTCCTCCAAAATGAGCTTCATCAGGGCTTCCACGCCGCCTTTTATGGCTGTGGCTTGGTTAAATATAGCCTCGCAGCCCTTCTCCTCGTAGATAACCCTCTCCAAACCATTAACCTGTCCGCGAATTTTCGCCGCACGCACGAGCAGAGCACGCTTTGCCGCGGGCATTTCAAGGGAAAGGTAGTTTTTTTGCCTTTTTTGCAGGGCTGGCTTTGGCGCGTTTTGGCGATTTAGCCTATTTTGCGCCTTTTGCTCCTCGCTCAGCCTTGGGCGACCGCGTTTTTTAGGCACTTTGATGACGGGCTCTTTGTGAATTTTGGGTCGCCCACGCCCTCTTTTTTCTGCCGCTTCTTGCAACTGCGGCGTTTGTGTTTCTTGCATTTTCGTCCTTTCGTTAAGCTGTGGGGGGGTATGATAACACAATTTTGTTAAAATTTGGCTTTTTGCGAATTTTTGGCTAAATTTGTGAAAAATTTAAGGTGCTTTTAGGGGGTTTTATGAATCATAAATTTTTATTTCACGAGCCGTTGGTGGGCAAGGATTTGCAAAATTTACGCAGCGAGCATTCTAATGCAAATTTTCACGCCCACTCTCACGGCAAAAATTTAAACGACAAACATTCGCACAGCGAAAACGCCCACAACAAAAGCCACGCCCACGAAAATTTAAACCACAGCCATTCCCACGAACACGGCACGCACGCGCATTTTGACCCGCGAAAAAGCGACAAAAAAGTCCTACTCATCGCCTTTGCGATGACTTGCGCGATGATGATTGTGCAGTTCATCTACGCCCTTGCGAGCAACTCCCTAGCCCTACTCAGCGATACTTTGCATATGTTTTCGGATGCCTTTGCCCTAATTTTAAGCTTTTTGGCGATTTTGGCTACGCAGAAACTGCGCAGCGAGCAGAAAACCTTTGGCTATTTTCGCCTCGAAGTGCTAGTAGCCCTTATCAATGGGCTTACGGTAATGCTCTCATCGGCTTTTGTGAGCTATGAAGCCATTGAGAAGCTCATAAATCCAAGCTCCGTGGATGCTGCGACTATGCTCATAGTCGCTACCATAGGGCTTTGCGTGAATGGGCTTAGCGGATTTTTAATGTTTAAGGGCGGAAATTTAGAAAACATCAACATAAGGTCCGCATTTTTGCACCTTTTAAGCGATTTGTTAAGCTCCATCGCCGTCATAGTGGGCGGTGTGGCGGTTTATTTCACGCAGATTTACTATATAGACACCATTTTGGGGCTTTTCATCGCGCTCTTGCTCGTGCGCTGGGCGTTTTTGCTCATCAAACAAAGCGTAAATATCCTACTAGAAAGCTCTCCCATAGATATAAAGCGCGTGAGAGCCGAAATTTTGGGCTTTGATGGAGTGGCGAAAATCGAGGACTTGCATATATCGCAGATTACTAACAAAATGTTTGTCGCAACTATGCACCTGCAAGTTCGCAGCGACTCAGTAGCTGAATTTGAGGCACTTTCACGGCAAATTTCACAGATTTTATACGAAAAATTCGACATCGGGCATTGCACTATTGAGCCGAGTTTTGTGGGGTGAATTTATAAAATTAGGCAAAAATTCATAATTCACTCAAAAACCCCTACTTCACGCCCTGTTCGTTGAGAATTTTATAATTATCGCACCCCACTTGGTTGCCCAAATCACAAGCCTTGCCAGAGCATTCTTTTGCTTTAACAAAATTTTGTCTCACGCCTTGTCCATTAAAGTATAAGCCACCTAAATTAACGCAAGCCTTTGCATTGTTAGCATTGCACGCTTTTTCAAAATGTTTTCTTGCACTCGCAAAATCCTGCCAAATGCCTTGTCCATAGTGATATGAAACGCCCACATTATAGCAAGCAGTCATATGATTTAAATCACAAGCCTTTTTAGCAAATTTAAAGGTTTCGTAAAAATTTTGCTCAACGCCTTGTCCGTGATGATAAAAATATGCTAGTCCAAAACAACCCCCTTTATCATTTAATCCGCACGCCTTTTCGTAGTATTTGATAGCCCATTGATAATGCTCGGCTGTTTGATATATAAAACCCACTGCACTGCAATTTTCTTTGTTGCATTGTTCTACGCTCGCTAGCTGTCCGCTATCAATAAGCCTTTGGCAAGAGCTTTTGTTTTTGTTTTCAAGGCAATCGTTAAAAAGCTGATTAAACTGCTCTTTGCTTAAATTTTGGGCGTTTTTAGGGGTTTTGGCGTCATTATTTTTTGCACTTTGATTTTGGGCATTTTGTGGGGTTTGATTTTTTGCGTTTTTTGCACTTTGACTTTTGGCTAAATTTTGAGCATTCAAATTTGCCACAATGAGTATTCCAATCACAAAAAGTCCTAAAATTCCGCCAAATGCTCTAACTCTTAAAATCCCAAAAACCCTGCCAAGCCCCAAAATAGCGATTAAAACTAGCTTTTTCATTTTTTGTTATTTTTGTGAATTTTTTTTTCTTTTTTACAAGAAAATTTGAGTGAATTTTAGCTTTTTGGAATTTGAATTTGGTAATTTTGTAATTTTTTTTAAAATGGCAGACGCCACAGCTTTTCAAAGTATGGATTTGCACTGGCGCGAGTCGGCACTTCGCATAGACACCACGCTTTGCGCGGTGTGTTCGCTCGCAATGACACTCCGCTAAAAATTCACACCTTTTTAAAAATTTCACACAAAATTTTGTAAAATTTTCCGCCAAAAATTCACAAAAACGCTTAAAATTTAAAAAACACCCAAATTTCGCCCCAAAATTCACAAAACGCTTGAATTTCCAAAGAAAATTCAAGCCAAAATTTTCGCGCCAAAATTCCGCCAAATTTCACAAAAATGCGTGAATTTTTGGCGTTTTACGAGCGATTTTTACACTGACAAAAATAAGTCGCGCTGTTTGGTAGGGGCGTGGCGGTGGTTGAGATGTCATAAAGTGCGTCTATGTAGGACTCTTGCAAGCACTCATCGCGTTTTGCGAAGCGGAAAATTTTGCCCGCTTTTATCATTAAAATGCTGTCTGCGATGAAGCATTGCTCGGGAAAATGCGAGCTTAAAATGATGGTTTTGCCCTTGAAATTTGCGATTAAATCAAGCACTTTGAAGCTGTATGAGATGTCAAGGGCACTTACTGGCTCGTCTAGCACGATGATTTCATTATCGCTGATGAGTGCGCGGGCGATGAGTCCAAGCTGTTTTTCTCCGCCTGAAAGCGAGTAAAAAAGGCGGTTTGCTAAATGTGCTATGCCAAAGCCCTCTAAAATGGCGAATGCTTCGTTTTTTTGCGCCTTGGTGTAGGCAAAAAGGCTTGATTTGGCGAATTTTCCCATCAAAACCACTTCTAGCAGGGTAAAGGGGAAAATGATGTTTTGATTTTGCGGCACATAGCTTAGCATTTGGGCGCGTTTTTTTTCGCTCAACGACCGATTTTCAATGCCCCTTATCTTGCAAGAGCCCGTGTAGTCGAGGTTGCCAAGTATGGTGCGAAGTAGGGTGCTTTTGCCCGAGCCGTTTTTTCCAAGCAGGCACAAAGTGCTATTTTTAGGCACTTTGAAGCTGATATTATCAAGCAAAATCTTGCCGCTGATTTTCACGCTTAAATTCTCTATCTCAATCATAATGCCTCTTTTTACTCACAAGCAAAACGCTTGAAAATATGATGACGCCAAACACGCTAGTGATGATGCCTATGGGGATTTCGCTCATAGCAGCCGTGCGCGCGATGGTGTCGCAAAGCAGCAAAAACAGCGCGCCCAGCAGCACCGAGCCCACGAGCATAAAGCGGTGGTTCGCACCAAGCACAAAGCGCGAAATGTGGGGCATCACAAGCCCTATCCAGCCTATCATCCCTGCTAGTGCCACGCTTGAACTCGCCAAAAGCGTGGCAAACACGATGAAAACGATGCGCATCTTGCGAACGCTGATGCCAAGCGAACGCGCGGACTCTTCGTCCAAATTTAAAATGTCAATTTGCCGCGAAAGCAGCACAGAGAGGGCGAAAATGCTCGCAAACACCGCTGAAACGATGAGTAGGGGCATTTCTTTTATGTAGGCTAGCGAGCCCATCAGCCAAAAGACTATGTTGGGTAAGGTATTATAGGGGTCGGCGAGGATTTTTAGTGCGCTAACGCCTGCACCAAAGAAGGATGAGCAGATGATGCCCCCTAAAATCAGCATTAGAATGGTTTTGTTGCGGTCGAAAGCAAAGGACAAAAAGAGCGAAAAAAGCATAGCCACGAGCCCGAAAATAAAGCAAAAAAGCTCTATGCCAAGCAGGTTAAAGCCCAGCACCATAGCCAAAATCGCCCCAAAACTAGCACCGCTTAAAACGCCCAAAATGCCCGGCGACACGAGAGGGTTGCCGATAACGCCTTGATATAAGGCTCCGCTAAGGCTCAATGCCCCGCCGATGACGATGGCAGCGATGATGCGCGGAATGCGGCTGTGGTGCAAAACGAAGCTTTCGTTGCTGCCATCGGGGTTGAAAAAAAGCTCGAAAGCCTTGCTAATGCTGAGTTTCACAGCCCCCAAGTGCATAGCCACGAGCGCGAGTGCTAGTAGCAAAATGGCTGCGAAAATGAGAAAGTAAATCTTATGCGAAGTGGCTTTTATCATAGTTTAGAGTGCCTTTTTTTTGTGAAAAATTCACGCAAGGGCGTGAATTTTTGGGGGTTTGGTTGTGAAAATCCGTAAAATTCACGCGTTTTTCATAAGTGGCGTGAAAATCGCGGTAGCGTGTCATTGCGAGACTTTGCGAGCGCAAGCGTGCAAAGTCGTGGCAATCCACACTCTGCCAGCTGTTTGCCTTAAAATTCAGCAAGGTTGCGTTTAAATTGCATAAATTTCTTTGAAATTTGCGCAAATTTTCACAAAAATTCAGCATTTGCCGTGAATTCTCGCCCAAATTCAGCCAAAAATTCACCCAAAATTCACGCCGCCAAAGCCTCGTCAAACGCCCTAAATTCCGCACTATTTCCCCTCCAAATTATCATAATCCTCATCGCTGATGGGGCGCAAAAACTCGGCGAAAAATTCCTTCGCCAAGCCGCGCATTTCGGCGTCCGGAAGCAACTCGGGGTGAAGCTTTGAAAACGCCCACAGATAGCCTATTATTCGCATTACCGTGGGCGGGCGCATTAGCCAGTTGCTTGGGCTGCTTGGCGCGTAGTAAAATCGCCCATTTTTAACCGCCGCCAGCCGCTGCCACTGCTCGTGTTTGCCGCTTTTTAAGTCCTTGTAAAGCCCTATTTCTCGCACGAAAATCGCATCAGGATTTAGCGCGATGAGGGTTTCAAAATTCATAGGCAAAATGCTCTTTGAAGTGGTGATTTGCTCGCATTTGACGACATTTTCGCCGCCTATAAGCGTGGCTAAATCGCCACTCTCGCCAGCCTTCACGCACTCACTTTGCAGCCCCTCAATGCCCAAAGCAAAATAAATTCGCGGTTTTTTTGCGACTTTTTCGCGCAAATTTGCGAGCAAAGCTAGCGTTTTTTTGTGAAAAGCTAAAAGCCTTTCAGCCCTTTCTTGCACGCCAAAGGTTTCGCCATAAAGCCTTATGTTTTCCTCGATGCCCGTAAAATCAAAGTCCGCGCCCAAAACCTTGATGCCCACTTTCTCGTAAGGCTCGGCAAACGCCTTGTCTATGGGCTTTGAAAAGATGATAACCTCGGGCTTTAACGCGACAATTTGCTCGTAGTTCATATCGCCGTGTTTGCCAAGCACGGGCAAAGTAGCCACGCCCTGCGGTAAAAAGGGCGTGTCCTCGGGGTAGGGCTTGTAGTTAAGCCCTATCATCCCCTGCGGGTAGAGGATTTCAAGCAGTGCAGTGAGTGGGGGCATAGTGGCAAATGCCTTTATGACGGGCTTTTGCGCGGGGTTTGAATTTTCGCTCGCGTTTAAATTCGCTGAATTTTCAGCCGAATTTTGTGAATTTTGGTTTAAATTCACGGAATTTTGGGCTGAATTTTGGCTTGAATTCGTGGCGTTGTTTTCGTTTTTTTCACTCGAACAAGCCGAAAAATTCACGCTCAAAAGCACAAAAAACGCAGCCGCAAGGACGGCGGAGAGGATTTTTTTCATAGGCTTTCCTTAAATTTTGAAATTTGTTTAAAATCAAAACATTATAGCCAAATTTGTCAAATTTTGTGGCGAATTTGCAAATTTTGGCGCGAAATTCACGCAAGGTGCTTGAATTTGTAACGCGCGAGTAGCGAGGGGTTGGCGTGCGTGCCGCCTTGGTGAATGTAAAGCGTGGGCTTTGTGAAAACGCCCTTGTGAGCGAGCATTGTGAGCAACCCTACCCCATCATAAAGTAGGCTAAACTCGATGCCACAATCTCTCAAAGCCCTTTGATAAATGCCAAAAAGCTCCTTATAAGGCTTTGCGAAGTGAAATTTGCGCGGGGTTTTTAAAATGAAAATCTTGGAATTTTGGGCTGAATTTGGCGAATTTTGATTTAAAATTTGAGTGGAATTTGACAAATTTTCGGCGGAATTTAAATTTGTGTTTTGGTTTGAATTTTTGACAGAATTTGCTGAATTTTCAGCAAAATTTGGCGAATTTTCACTCCCAAAATCCAAAATTTCCACGCCGAAATTTGGTTCTAATTCTAAAATTTGAGATTTTAAATAAAGCTCATCCCCTACGCAAGCACAGGTAAAAACGCGGTTCGCGGCGTGTTTTGCTAGATAAAGTGCGCTGGTGCCTGTGCCTGAGGGCAAAAAAATGTCAAAGTCGCATTTTAAATCCTCGCTTTGAATTTTTATCTCGCCCGCAAGCGTGGCAAAGCCCATCTCAGCCTCTTTGCACGCCACGCCCTCAGGCACGAAAATGTCGCCCTTTTCGCAAAGGCTTAAAGCCTTTTCTTTGCGGCTTTCAAAGCCCACATTTTCAATGATTTGCGCCCCATTTTTAAGGGCGTAGGCGTAGTTTCCGCAAGGATTTTGGCGCAAAAAATTTGAGATTTTCTCGCAAACAAAGACGAAGCCAAAGTCATTTTGCCTAGCAAATTCGCTCAAAGCCGCCATAGCGTTGCTTTGCGAGCTGCCGTAGCTTATAATGCGGGTGTTGCGAGCGAATTTATGAGCGTTTTTTATGAAAAATTCAAGCTTTCTCGCCTTGTTTCCCCCGCAAAACTCGCCAAGCAAATCATCTCGTTTTACAAAAAATTCAAAGCCATCAAGCCTAGTTTTTTGAATTTCACTCTTAAAATTTTGCCTCATCTAAGCAGTTCTTGCACTCTTTCAATGATGAAGTCATTTTTAAGCAAAGGGCGAAATTCCACGCGGCTTTTATCCTCGCCGTTGCCCTTAAATGCGGGGCTTACGAGCAAATACGAGCGCAAGCGTTCGTCCTTGTAAAATGAGTTTATAAAACCCAAAAGTTCCTCCGCCCTTTTCATCGCTAGTGCCATTTTTTGTGGGGTTGAGTGGCTTTCATCATTTACAAAAACCTGCACGACAATGAATTCAAGCCCCTTCATCAGCTCTTTATTTTGCAAGATAGCGTTAAAATAGGCATTTAAAACGCCTCGCAGCTTGGGCTTGTTTTCGTTGTTTATAAGATGAGAGTTGCTTTCAAAAAAAAGCTCGCTTGGGACGATTAAAGCGCCCTTTGAATTCGTGCTTAAATTCGCATCAAATTTCGCCTGCAACTCAAAGGCAAGCCCCTCTTTTACAAGGCTCAAAGCCTTAAATTCGCTGACAAGCCCTGCAAATTCAGCATTTAACCCCTTTAATTTCCCCTCTTTTTCATTCAAAGCACCAAGCAAGGCTAGTTTTTCTTTGTCCTCGCTCGTAAGCACAGGCGTTTGCTCGCCCTTAAATTTCTCGGCTAGCGAGTAAATCACACTTTGCGCCTCTTTGAAATCGTCCTTATTTTTCTCAAATTTCGCCCTTTCCTGTGCTAAATTCGCAAATTCGCCCTGCAAATCGCCCCTTGCGAGCGCATTTTTGAGCAAAATGCTAGCCGTGATGATGAGCAAAACCACGAAAAGCCCTGCTATGAGGTTCGCGTAGCTTATGAAAAAGAGTTTGTCGTGCGTGGTTTTCATTGTTTGAGCTTGTCTGAGTTGAGCTTGGCGATGACCTCGCTGGCTTCATTATCAAGCTGGGAAATCTCGGCTTTGAGCTTGCTCATAAGCTCCAAACCCCCGTCAATGTGCTTTTCGTCCTCGTAGGTTTCCTTAAATTCGCGTATGCCTTGGATGAGGGTTTGCTTAAAGCCCTGAAAAATCTTTTCTTGGTTTGCTAACATAAGGTCTTGATAGTAGCCAAAGCTGCGTTTGAGGCTCTCGACCTTCTCGCCAAAGGCGGCGAGGGTTTTATCAAGGTGCTGTGTTTTGGCGGTGCTGATGTCGTTTAGGTGGTTATACTGCTCGCTCATACGCGTGTTTATCTCTTTTATGCTTGAATTCAGCGAGCTTATGGCTTCGCCAAGCTCGAAATACACGCGCCCCAAGTCCTTTTGATTTTTTTGGGCGCGGTTTAGCTCGTTCATATTTTGTTTAATGTGCTCATTGCTGATGTGGATGGCTTTTTCCTCGACATTTAGCATCTCTTGGAAAAGCCCAAATTTACGCTCTATGCTGTAATTTAACTCTTTAAAAAAGTCCTCGTTGCTCACCTGCTCGAAAATGATGCCGATTTTCTCAAAGTGCGCCAAGCCCTGCGTGAAGTATCTTTGCTCTAATTCCTCTTTTGTCCAAAAGAAATTGCTCGTGGCGTTTTTTTGGCGGTAAAGTAGGCGTTCGATTTTATTCAGCCCAAATCTTTCAAAAAATATCCACCAAAGGGCGAGGAAAATGCCATAAATCGCCACATAAAAGGCGTTGCCCACACCGCCTAAAAAAAGCGAAATTTCACGCTCCAAAGACTCTAAATCGCTACTAGCGAAATTCGGCACGAAAAGGGCTATGGCGATGAATGTCCCCAAAATGCCCATAGTGGCAAAAACGCTTACTGCAATGGCTGCGAAATTTTCATTTCTCGCGCCCTTGACATAGGCTTTTGCGAAGTCATCAAAGCTCGCGTTGCTCTTGGTTTCTTTGCCGATTTTTAGGAAATTTCGCATTATGTAGGCTTTTAAGGCTTGTTTGAATTCATCTTTTTGCTGCTCCAAAAAGCTTGAAGCGTATTCGGCGTTGTGGCGGGCAAAGATGAGCGCGGTTAGCAAAATAACGCCCATCAAAATGAGCGTGGCAGGCTCGATTTTAAAGTCTATGTGTCCTAAAAACGCAGCCACAGCTAACGCAAACACAGCGCAGGGGGCAAAGATGATTTTAAGATAGACTAAAAAACCTTTTCTCTCTCTAATCTCTGGTAATACGAGCTGCGAAACCGCTTGTTCTTTATCCATAGCCTTTTCCTAGCGTTTTAGTTTTGATTAACGCAGTTTAAATCCTCAAAGGCTGTTTCAAGCCGTTTTATCATCGCTTCCTCGCCAGCTCTTAGCCACACACGCGGGTCGTAGAATTTTTTATTTGGCTTGTCCTCGCCCTCGGGGTTGCCGATTTGTCCTTGCAAATAAGCTCTGTTCGCACTTTCATAATCTCGCACCCCGTCCCAAAACGCCCACTGCGTGTCTGTGTCGATGTTCATTTTTATCACGCCATAACTCACGGCTGCTTTTATGTCGGCTAGTTCGCTGCCACTGCCGCCGTGAAAGACGAAATTCACGGGCTTTTCATCGCTCAGGGCGAATTTTTCCCGCACGAATTTTTGTGAATTTTTCAAAATGCTTGGCTGCAAGCTCACATTGCCGGGCTTATAAACGCCGTGGACATTGCCAAAGCTCGCTGCGATGCTGAATTTATCGCTGATTTTGCCAAGCCTTTCATACGCTAACGCCACATCAGCGGGCTGTGTGTAAAGGCGGGCGTTGTCAATGCCCGTGTTATCCACGCCGTCCTCCTCGCCGCCCGTGCAGCCAAGCTCGATTTCAAGGGCTATGCCGAGTTTATCGAGTCGCGCGAGATAGCTTTCGCAGGTGCTTAAATTTTCCTCCAAGTTTTCCTCGCTTAAATCAAGCATATGCGAGCTAAACAAAGCTACGCCGTGAGCCTTTTTGTGCTCCTCGCTAGCGGCGATGAGAGCGTCTATCCACGGCAGCAGCTTCCTCGCCGCGTGGTCGGTATGGACAATCACAGGCACGCCATAATGCGCGGCAAGCAAATGAATATGCCGTGCCCCACTTATAGCGCCCAAAACATCGGCGTTAGGGCAGTTTTTGCCCGCCATAAATTTCGCCCCGCCGTTTGAAAACTGAATGATAACGGGCGAATTCACCCTTTTAGCCGCTTCAAGCACGGCGTTTATGGAGTTTGAGCCCACTACATTTACCGCAGGTATCGCAAAGCCCTGCGCTTTGGCATAGGCATAGACTTTATTTAGCTCGCCGCCGCTTACTACGCCGGACTTTACTAGCTCTAAAACGCCCATTATTTTATCTCGATTTTGGCTTTGTTGTAAAGCTCTTGGGCTTTCAAACCAAGCTGCTTTTGCATTTCTTGCATTTTGTAGTCGTTTTCAAGCCCCGGCTTAACCTGCTCGAAAGTCAGCTGCTGCTTTGCTTGGGCGTCTTGTTTGTAGATTATGTGGTAGCCAAACTGCGTTTTTACAGGCGTTTTGCTTATCTCGCCCTTTTTCATCGAAAAAGCCGCATCCGCAAAGGGCTTTACCATATTTTCCTGCCCAAACCACCCAAGCTCGCCGCCATTTTGCGCAGTGGCGCTGTCTATGGACTTACTTCGCGCGATTTCGCTGAATTTGTTGCTCAAAGCATCGCCTTTTAGGGATTTGAGCTGATTTATAATGCTTTTCGCATCGGACTCACCGGATACCAAAATGTGCTTTGCTTGCACGCGCGCAGGCTGCACGAACTGCGATTTATTTTTGTCGTAAGCCGACTTAACCGCGGTGTTATCGACCTTCACGGCGTCATAGAGCTTTTTTTGGTAGAGATTAAAGACTATGCCGTCCTTCGCCCTCTCCAAAAGCTTGCTGTAATCGGCACTCTTTTCAAAATTTTGCTTTTTAGCCTCGGCTAAAAGCAACTTCTCGGCGATATACTGCTGAATGACAGCCGATTTTTGCTCGGCTGGCAAAGCCTTTATGTCCCTGCCGCCCAAGAGGGGCGCGAGTTCCTCGTTGATTTGCGTGTCTGTGATGTTTTTACCATCGACAGTTGCGACTACTGCGGCGTTTAAGCCCACTGCAACGCCCAAAACACAAAGGGCGAACGAAAACTTTTTCATAGTTTTTCCTTTCTTTTTGTAAAATTTGGCTACAATTATAGCCTATTTCATTAACCGAAAGTAAAAATGACTAGAAATTTGCAAATAAAAGCCCTTTTTTTAAAGCATTTTGAGGGCGCAAAAAGCGAGCTTAAATTCTCAAACGCCTATGAACTCATAGTTTGCGTAATGCTCTCTGCTCAATGCACCGACAAACGCGTGAATTTAATCACCCCAGCCCTTTTCAAAGCCTATCCTAGCGTGGCTACGCTCGCTCGCGCAAATTTGGCAAGCCTAAAAACCCTCATTCAAAGCTGTTCGTTTTTCAATAACAAAGCCGAAAATTTGGTAAAAATGGCGCGTGCGGTGTGCGAAAAATTCGGCGGCGAAATTCCACTCTCGCAAAAAGAGCTCCAAAGCCTTGCCGGCGTGGGGCAAAAAACCGCAAATGTCGTTTTAATCGAGTGGTGCGGGGCGAATGTGATGGCTGTGGATACGCACATTTTCCGCGTGGCACATCGCTTGGGGCTCAGCGGCGGCAAAACCCCCGAACTCGTAGAAACGGACTTAACAAACATTTTCAAAGACAAGCTAAACCGCTTGCACCAAGCTATGGTGCTTTTTGGGCGCTACACCTGCAAGGCGAAAAATCCTTTGTGCGAAAACTGCTTTTTGGCTAAATTTTGCGAAAGCGGGGATAAAAAAATTTAAATTTTTTGTGGGGAATTTCGTTATTATGAGAGGTTTTTTAAAGGCGTGTGGGAAATGCAAGAAATGCCGTCATTGCGAGCAAAAGCGAGTGCAAGCGAGTTTTTGCGTGGCAATCCATTGTTTAAAAAGCTGTGGATTTTGCAATTTTAGAAGCATTTTTTAAATTTTAAGTCTTTCTAAAAATGGCAAGGACGACAGCTTTTCAGGTAGTGGATTGCCACGCGTTGCATTCGCAACGCTCGCAATGACGGACTTCTTGCGTTTTTTGCGTGCCTTATAAACCGCTCGCAATGACGAATTCACGCGCAAATTTGCTAAAAACCATTAAATTTCAACACTTTTTCAAAAAAGAGTGCCGAAAAATTTTCAAACAAACCCCCAAATTTCCACTACTTTGCATAAAATTTCAAAAATTTTATGCAAATCTTGCAAAATTTTATTTTTCTTTAAGGTTTTTGTGATA
>CAVJSG010000003.1:20686-25013 GCA_963651895.1 Campylobacteraceae bacterium | reverse complement strand
ACCCTGCTATGGCTGCAAAAACAAAGACTGCAAACGCGCCCACGATTTAAAATGCGGCGAAAATAGCGATTTTAAGGGCAGCGGCGAGCGTGGCGACTTAAAAAGTGGCGATTATAACGGCGAATGCGGCGGCAAAAACGAGCACAAACTCAGTGAATTTTTAGCAAACGAATTCCTAACGCAGATTTTAGAATTTGGCATTTTCGCTTATATCCCAAGTCCCGTGAATGCCCGCAATGTCGAGGTCGCGCTAGCTCGCTACGCGCATTTGCACTGCAAAAATTCACGCATTAAATTTAGCCCCACTCTCATAGTCGATAAGGACTCCCAGCAAATTTACATAAACGACAAACCCCTGCTGCTTTCGCCAAAGCTGAGGCAGATTTTTTGGCTGCTTTTTGACAATCTCAACCGCGTGGTAAGCCACTACACCATCATCAACGCCATAGATGAAAATATGTGCCTAAACAGCCTGAGAATGGCTATTGTGCGGCTTAAAAGGCTGCTGCGTGATAAAAGCCTCATCATCAACGCCCCCGGCGATGGCTATATGCTAGTGTGCGAGGAATGCGGAAATTTAGCGGTTTAGGCGAAAATTTGATAAATTTTGGTGATTTGGGGTAGAAATTTAGAATTTATAGTGCGAAAATTCGGCGAAAATTTAGTAAAAATTCAGCCCACGCGAGAAAAGTGTGAATTTCTGCGTGAATTTTGGCATTTTTAATATGAACTTGTGGCGTTTTGTGAATTTAACATTTTTAAAAAGGCGTAAAATTTTGTTATAACTTTGTTACATCGCCATTATAAAATCAAGCGTTTGTAAATTCATAAAAGGAGCAAAAATGCAAACCCAAAACAAACTCTGGCGCAAATTTTTATGCGTCCTAACACTCGCGGCGGCTTTTAGCCTCGCAAACGCGCAGCCAAAAGAAGGCACGGACTATGAGGTGCTAAAAAACCCCATCCCAAACGCTCAAAACACGCTCATCGAGGTGTATAGCTACGCTTGTCCGTTTTGCTACAAATACACCAAAATTACCCCCGCCCTCGTCAAAGCCTTGCCAAAAGGCGTGGCGTTTAAGCTCTATCATTTAAAGCAAAAGGGCGATTACGGCGAAATCGCTAGCCAAGTCTTAGCTGTGGCTATGGCAAAGGACGCAAAGGCTGGTATTTCGAGCAATGACAGCTCATCGACCTTTCACAAAGTGGAGAGTGCTTATTTTGAGGAATATCACGCCAAGCGCAACCGCTGGAACAACGGCAAGGACCCCGAAGCCTTTTTGCAAACAGGCTTAAACGCTGGGGGCATCAGCAAGGCAGACTACGAGGCGGCACTGAACGAACAAGCCGTCAAGGACTTGCTAAAAGCGTGGGAAGTGAGCTACGAAGTGGCGAAAATTCAAGGCGTGCCAGCCTTTGTGGTAAATGGCAAATACCTCATCCACACCAAATCCATAACCTCAATGCAGGATTTGCAGGATAAGGTTTTGTTTTTGCTGAAAAAATGAGTGAAAATGCCTTGAATTTAAGCCTTAAATTCAAGGCAAGTTTAAAAAAATGGGTGCGAAATGCCTTAAATGTGGCAAATTTGCCGCAAAAATTAGCAAACGCCCTAAATTTAAGGACAAAAAATGACAAATTTTAAGTCAAATTCGCCGCTTTTGCGGATGATAAATTTCATAGCTTGCTTGCAAGATAGGCACATTTTGTGGGCGTTGATGGTGCTTGTGTGCCTAGGGCTCGTCTTTGTGGCGCACTTTGTTTTCCAAGAATTCGCCTATATGCCGCCCTGCGAGCAGTGCGTGTATATACGCTACGCCTTTTTGGTGATGGCAGCGGGCGGCATCATCGCGCTCATCAACCCCACCAAGCCCGCATTCAAGCTCATCGCCTACGCTTTGGCGTTTTACGGGGCGATTCGCGGCATAATGTTTAGCGTCAAACTCAACACCATCCACCACGCCGCACACAGCGAGGATGCGATTTTTGGCGTGCAGGGCTGCTCGACTGAGCCTATTTTTGACTTTGGCTTGCCGCTTGATAAGTGGTTTCCAAGCCTTTTTCTGCCTACGGGAGATTGCGGTTTTGACAACTCTATGCCACCGTCCGATGTCGTATTAGAGGGCTTTCGCAAATTTCTTGTCGAGCTTTACGCGGATGGCTGGTATCTCATCCCCAGCGCACAATTTGGCAATATGGCACAATGCTGCCTGCTCGCCTTTGCGCTGTGCCTTGTGATTTTGCTGTGTATGCTTGGCTCGTGGCTTGTGAAAAGGAAATTTGCTTGAATTTTTTGTCATAAATTCAAAAAATCGCCTAAATTTTTAGCTGAATTTGTGAAATTTGCGTGGATTTTTGCTTAAATTTCAAGTGAAATTTGTTTTTTAAATTTGCTTTGCCTAAATTTTTATGAAAAAATGTTGAAATTTAACATTTTTGGAAATTTGCGCTAGCATTTGTCATTCGTTTGCTGTTGCGCGGCTATAATGTCCGTGCGTTTTAGCGCAAATTCACAAAAAGGAGTGAAAATGAAAAAGTTACTTTTCGTAACATTAGTCGCAGCCTTTGGTTGCTGTGCGGTCGCTGCTGAGAGCCAAATCAAAGCAGGCGCGAAGTCGCAGGCTGCGGACATTGCAGGGCAGGCTTTAAGCGGCAAGAGTGCCAAAGAAATCGCGGCTAGCAAGAAGTCCGAGGCTACAAACGCCGCCAAAAGCCTAGTGGCTAGCGATGCGAGCGATAGTAAAATCAAAGCGGGCGCGAAGTCGCAGGCTGCGGACATTGCAGGGCAGGCGTTAAGCGGCAAGAGTGCCAAAGAAATCGCCGCTAGCAAGAAGTCCGAGGCGAAAGATGCCGCCAAAGGCGAGGCTGACAAGCAAGTCAATAAGCTGCTTAATAAATTGTAAAATTTGTTAAGGGCGCATTTGCAGGCTCGCTAGGGCTTGTAAATTTGGCTTTTGCGGCTTGCTAGAAGTGCGAGAAATGCTGTCATTGCGAGCAAAAATGAGCTAACTTTTGCGTGGTAGTCCATAGTTTAAAGGGCTGTTGAATTTGCTATTTTGAGAAGTATTGATTAAATTTACGCACTTTCTAAAATAGCAAGTCTAACAGCCGCCGACTATGGATACCACGGATTTGTTTGCTAACGCAAGCATAAAGGCTTGCAATGACGAACTCTCGCGCAAATTTGCTTAAAATCATTAAATTTTGACACTTTTTTGGGAAAATCTTTTTAGAATTTAACACTACTGCGGCTGGTAAAGTCTCAAAAACACAGGAAATTTCGGCAAGCCCTTTGCCGTGTAGCCGTTGAATTTGTAGGTGATGAGTGAGCCTATGGGCGGGGGATTTTCGCGTTCTTTGTCGCTAAAACCGCTGCCGATTTTAAAGCGAATGGTGCGTTTTTGGGGCGAATTTTCAGCACCTTGCGAGCCAAATTTGCTTGAATTTAAGCCAAAACTTGCAGAATTTGGATTCATTAAATCCTCGTCAAACGCCTGCTCGCAGGTGAGTGAGCCAAATTTGCCCGCCAGCCGCCCCTTGCCCTCGTGATGCGCGATGACCTTGCACTCAGCATCCTCGTAGGCTTTGAGTTTCATCGCGTTGCTGGTGCGAAAGCGTTCATACGGTGCGGCGTTTTTGCGAACCACCAAGCCCTCGCCTCCGCGCGCACTAACCTGCTTTAAAAGCGTGGCTAGCTGGGCTTTTGACTCGATTTTTTTCTGCCCTATCACACGAAGTGGATGAGGTGCTAATAGCGTATTTATATAGCTTTGAGCCATATTTAGCCGCTCTAAAAGCGAGCCGGTAGCGTTTGGCGCGTCAAAAATGTGATATCTCACACTCTCCCAAGCCTCACAACTCGCATTTGCCTTATTTACCACGCTTAAAAGCTGCTCAAAGCCCCCATTTTCAAGCATTAGCTCGCCATCTAGTGCGAAGGGGGGGAATTTTTCAAGCCAGCATTTTGGCGCGGCAAAAGCCTTGCCAGAGCGAGCTTTAAGCACCTTGCCGTCCCAAAAAGCCCGCACGCCGTCTAGCTTTTCGCTCACCACATAGCCTTTTAGCGAGCCGTTTTCAAGCAAGGATTCATCGTAGTTTGCAAGCAGTAGCATTTGATTTGATGAGCTTTGGGGCGAGTTTTGGGCATTTTTACTTGAATTTATAGGCGAATTTGTGGAATTTTTGCTTAAATTTATAGAATTTTCGGTAGAATTTGCTGAATTTTCGTTTAAATTTGCCCCAAAAGCGAGGTTTAACGCCACCAAAAAAGCAAAAAATTTTCTCATAAAAAGCCTTGCAAATGACATTTTCGCCCCCATTTTTGTAG
>CAVJSG010000003.1:0-20676 GCA_963651895.1 Campylobacteraceae bacterium | reverse complement strand
AAAATTATACGCTGAAATTTTTAACTTTGTTTAAATTCTTTTTTTATAATTTTAGCTCAAAATTCAAGCCAAATTTTAGGACAAAAATGCCAAAAAATTCAACAAAAATCATCTTTATGGGCACGCCGAGTTTTGCCGCGCGGATTTTGAGCGAGTTGATTGATGAAAAGCTACAAGGCGAAAACGCAAAATTAGCAAGCCTAGCAAAAAACGAAAATTCACAGAATTTAAAAGCGGACAAAAGTCGCGCAAAGTTCGATATAGTGGGCGTTTTCACCGGCGAGGACAAGGCTTTTGGGCGTGGGGGCGGGCTAAAACAAAGCGAGGTTAAGGCTTTGGCGGCGGCTAAACTTCCCCAAACGCCCATTTTTACGCCAAAAACGCTGAGAGATGAGAGCGTAATAAAGCAAATTCAAGGCTTAAAGCCAAATTTCATAGTCGTGGCAGCTTACGGCAAAATCCTGCCAAAAGCCGTGCTAGATGCCGCTCCCTGCATAAATTTGCACGCCTCGCTTTTGCCAAAGCACCGCGGGGCAAGCCCCATTCAGCACGCGATTTTGTGCGGGGACGAAGTAAGCGGCGTTTGCGCGATGCTGATGAACGAAAGGCTCGATGGCGGCGCGGTTTTGGCGAGCGAGAGCCTAAACATAAAGGACAAAAGGGCGAGTGAGGTTTTCGCCGAGCTTGCCGAGCTTGCCGCGAGTCTGTGCGTGCGCGTTTTGCGCGAATTTCACGCGCTCAGTCCCACGCCGCAAATCGAGGGCGAGGCGACTTACTGCGCGAAAATCAAAAAGAGCGATGGGCTCGTGGATTTAAAGGATGCGCGCGAAATTTATCGCAAATTCCTCGCCTTTTATCCTTGGCCTGGGGTTTTTTTGGAAAATGGGCTTAAATTTATGGATATTGAACTCGTGGAAAATGCGGAACACAAAAGGGCAGGTGAAATTTTAAGCGTGGAAAAAGAGAGTTTTTTGCTCGCTTGCAAGGTGGGGACATTGAGGATAAAGGCTTTGCAAGAAAGCGGAAAAAAAATTTTAAACGCAAAAGTGTATCTTAATGGAAAAAGGCTGGGAAGTGGAGATAGTTTGTGTTGAGAAAATCGACTCTACGCACCATTTTATGTGTAAAAAGGCTAGGAAAGAGGGCTTTGAGCGCGAATTTGGGCTTTTAGCTTTCGAGCAGAGCAGCGGTGTGGGCAGTAGGGATAATGCTTGGTGCAGTAAAAAGGGCAATTTGCATTTAAGCTTTGGCTTAAAGCGTGAATTTTTGGCGCAAGATTTGCCTTTGTCCTCGCTGAGCATTTATTTTGCCTTTATTTTCAAGGAAGCACTAGCACGCAAAGGCTCGAAAATTTGGCTTAAATACCCAAATGATTTGTATCTAAACGAGCAAAAAGCAGGCGGGGTGATGAGCTCGAAAATTAGGGACTTTGTGATAATTAGCATAGGGCTAAATGTGAAATTTGCGCCCCCAAATGCTGCCACGCTTGACATAAACGCCGATTTAATAGGGCTTGCAAATGAATTTGCAAAAGAAATAGAAAAAAAGCAAACTTGGAAAGAAATTTTTAGCAAATATATGATAGAATTTCAAAAATCAAAAACCCACAGCTTTCACTACGAGGGTGCGCAAGTGCCGCTGGGTAGTGCTTTGCTCTGCGATGACGGGTCGATTTTATACCAAAATAAAAGGATATACAGCCTAAGATGAGCGAGATAATCACGATTGCCAACCAAAAAGGTGGCGTAGGAAAGACAACCACGGCGATAAATTTAGCAGCGAGCCTTGCCGTTGCCGAAAAAAAGGTGCTTTTGGTGGATATAGACCCGCAGGCAAATGCTACCACAGGGCTTGGCTTTAACCGCAACCACTATGAATTCAACATTTACCACATTTTCACGGGGCGCAAGAAAATCGAGGACATTATCTTAAAGACGGAGTTGCCCCGCTTGCATTTAGCCCCCTCAAACATAGGACTTGTGGGCATCGAGCAAGAACTCGCCAAAGAGGACAGCGTGGCGATGAAGACGATTTTGAAAAAGGCTTTGGAGAAAGTCGCCGCGGATTATGATTTCATCATCATCGACAGCCCCCCAGCACTTGGCAGCATTACCATAAACGCCTTTGTGGCAAGCGACAGCGTGATAATCCCCATTCAGTGTGAATTTTACGCGCTTGAAGGCGTGGCTATGGTGCTAAATACCATAAAAATCATCAAAAAGAGTATAAACCCCAAGCTGAAAATTCGCGGTTTTTTGCCCACAATGTTTAGCGTGCAAAACAATCTCTCACGCGACACGGTGGAGGATTTAAAGCAAAATTTCAAAGAACAGCTTTTTCACGCGGATGATGAGGAGGACTTCATAATAGTGCCGCGCAATGTCAAACTCGCCGAAAGTCCTAGCTTTGGCAAGCCTATCATTTTGTATGACATTAAATCGCCGGGCTCCATAGCTTATCAAAACTTGGCGCACTCGATTTTAAGGTGAATTTATGGCAAAGAGAAAGGCTTTGGGCAAGGGACTTGGCAGCCTGCTTGGCGAGGCGGCGGAGGCTTACAGCAAGGATTTGGGCATAAATGTCAGCGATGTGCAAAGCATTGACATTGATTTAATCGCCCCAAACCCGCACCAGCCGCGCAAAAATTTCGATGAAGCCGCCCTAAACGAGCTAGCAGCATCCATAGAGGAATTTGGACTCATTCAACCTGTGGTGCTTTATAAGCAAAACGAGGGTGCTTACATTTTAATCGCCGGCGAGCGCAGACTTCGCGCGTGTAAAAAGCTTGGGCGCACCGATATAAAGGCGGTTATCTTAGATGCGGATGAGGATAGGCTACGCGAGCTAGCACTCATAGAGAACATTCAAAGAGAGGATTTAAACCCCATCGAGCTTGCGAACTCTTACAAGCAAATCATAGATGCGCAAAATCTTACCCAAGAGGCTTTGGCAAATTACTTGCACAAATCGCGCCCACAAATTACGAACACTTTAAGGCTTTTGGAACTTGACGAAGCCGCCCAAGAGCTAATTAGTAAGGGCAAACTCACGCAAGGGCACGCCAAGGTGCTGATAGGACTTGACACGCAAGAACAAAAGCTGATGATAGATACGATTTTAGGGCAGAAACTCACGGTTAGGGATACTGAGAAAATCGTTCAGCGCGTTAAAAGCTCAAAAAACAACGGGCAAAAAAGCCCATTAAATGAGGATTTGCAAGGCGAGTTTGAAAAACTAACGGCGAATTTAGCAAGGCTTGGCATTTCATTTCGTCAAAAAAAGGCGCAAATTACGCTAAATTTAGAGGATGTTGAGAAAATAAAAACATTAAACAAAAGGTTATCATAAATTTGCTATAATGCCCATTTTTTGAAAGGAAAAAAATGTTTGACGATATAGCCCTATCCACGATGCTAGCCACAGGCGTCATCTTTTTGGCTGTGATTTTCATACTAAATGTCCTACTCTACAAGCCTCTGCTTAAATTTATGGACGAGCGAGCCGTTTCTATCGACAATGACGAAAAAAAAGTCAAGGAAAACGCCCAAGAGATGAGCGATTTTGGCGAGGAACTAGAAAACATAAAAAAGCAAACTCGCGATGAAATCGCCGCTATCAAGCAAAAAGCCACGATGGAGGCTAGAAATTCAGCCGATAATGAAATCGCAAAGAAAAAAACCGAGCTAGAATCAAAGATGCAAGACTTTTACACTCAATTAAACACCGAAAAAACCGAGCTTGAAAACGAGCTTAAAATGCGCTTGCCCCTAATGCAAGAGGCTTTGAAAAAAAGATTAAAGGATATTTGATGAAAAATTTGCTTAAATTTGCCTTGTTTTTGGGCTTTTTGCCCGCTATAATGCTAGCAAGTAGCGGCGGTAGCGGAGATTATGACATAGTCCCACGCACTATAAATTTCTTAATTTTCGCGGCGATTTTGATTTATTTGCTAAAAAATCCCGCGAAAAATTTCTACAACGCGCGGATAAATAAGATTTCTAGTAGGTTAGAGGACATTCAAAAAAGGGTTTTGGAGAGCAAAAACAAAAAGCTAGAAATGGCAAAAAAGATAGAGGACGCCAAGAAAGAGGGCGCGGCGGCTGTGGAGCTTGCTCAAAAAGAGGCGCAGATTTTAGCCGAAAAAATCGCAAAGGACACCAAAGCCGAGCTAGCCTTGATGCAGCGTTACTTTGAGGAACAAAAGGATTATGAGCGCCGCAAGATGCAAAAGGAAGTCGTGGCGGCACTTTTGGGCGAGCTTTTTGAGAGCAAGGACGCGCAGCTAAGCCAAGATGCCGTGCTTGACATAATGCTTAAAAAGGTTTCATAATGGACAATCTAGTGGCAAAACGCTACGCCAAGGCTATCTTGGCGCAAAAAAATGCCGATGAGTTTTACGAGCTTTTAAGCACGCTATCTGCGGCTTTTGGGCAGGAAAAATTCAGGCTGATTTTAGGCTCAAACGAGCTTGACAAGCAAAAAAAGCTTGAATTCGTCCGCTCGCTTTTTGAGAAGCCAAAGGCGAATTTTGTGAATTTTTTGCAGATTCTAGCCCTAAATTCAAGATTAGATTTAATCCCACAAATTTTTGCGGAATTAAAGCGGCAAAAGGCTTTGAAAGAGCAAATTTATGGGGGCGTGGTGTTTTCGCAAAAGCCCCTTGATAAAAAGGCACTAGCGCAGCTTGAAAAGAAACTTAGCGATAAATTTAAGGTTAGTATAAAACTCGCCAACGAAACGAGCGAGGCAAAGGGCATTAGGATAAGTTTAGACGAGCTTGGCTACGAGCTGGGCTTTTCTATGGACTCTCTTAAAGCAAAAATGAGCGAGTTTATCTTAAAAAATTTGTAAGGGGTTAAATTTGAAAGAAAAATTCACAACGAAAGCCGAAAAATTCACGGCGCAAAGTCAAAAATTCAGGTACAGCCGTGAATTTGAGCTAAAATTCACGCAAGGGCTTGAATTTTCACTTGAATTTTCAGGCTCGGCGAACGAAAATTTAAGCATAAACAAAAACCACACAAGGAGCAAAAATGAAAATCAAAGCCGATGAAATCAGCTCTATCATCAAAGAAAAGATAGAAAATTTCGACTTAAATGTCGAAATCGAAGAAACAGGCAAAATCATCTCAGTCGCGGACGGAGTCGCCAAGGTTTATGGGCTCAAAAATGTTATGGCGGGCGAGATGGTCGAGTTTGAAAACGGCGAAAAGGGTATGACGCTGAATTTAGAGGAAGCAAGCGTGGGCATCGTTGTGCTTGGCAAGGGCGAGGGCTTGAAGGAAGGCAGCTCCGTCAAACGCCTTAAAAGGCTGCTCAAAGTGCCTGTGGGCGAGGCTATGATAGGGCGCGTGGTAAATGCCCTTGGCGAGCCCATCGATGCCAAAGGCGCGATAAACGCCACTGAATTTCGCTTCATCGAGGAAAAGGCAAAGGGCATAATGGCGCGCAAAAGCGTGCACGAGCCGCTGCAAACAGGGCTTAAAGCCATTGACTCTCTCGTGCCCATCGGGCGCGGACAACGCGAACTCATCATCGGCGACAGGCAAACAGGCAAAACCACCGTGGCTGTGGATACGATAATAAATCAAAAAGGGCAGGATGTCATTTGCATCTATGTCGCCATAGGGCAGAAGCAAAGCACGGTCGCACAGGTTGTCAAAAGGCTTGAAGAACACGGGGCTATGGACTACACCATAGTAGTAAATGCCGGCGCCTCAGACCCTGCGGCTTTGCAGTATATCGCGCCCTATGCGGGCGTAACGATGGGCGAGTATTTTAGAGACAACGCCCGCCACGCACTGATAATTTATGATGATTTAAGCAAGCACGCTGTGGCTTACCGCGAGATGAGCCTTATCTTGCGCCGTCCGCCCGGACGCGAGGCTTATCCGGGAGATGTTTTTTACCTGCACTCACGCCTTTTAGAAAGGGCAAGCAAACTAAGCGACAAGCTTGGTGCAGGCTCTCTCACGGCACTTCCCATCATAGAAACCCAAGCAGGCGATGTTTCAGCCTACATTCCTACGAATGTTATCTCCATTACGGACGGGCAAATTTTCCTTGAAACAGATTTGTTTAACGCCGGCGTTCGCCCTGCCATAAATGTGGGGCTTTCAGTATCTCGCGTGGGCGGTGCGGCGCAGGTTAAGGCTATCAAGCAGGTTTCGGGGAATTTGCGCCTTGATTTGGCGCAGTATAGGGAGCTGCAAGCCTTTGCGCAGTTTGCGAGCGATTTGGACGAGTCAAGCCGCAAGCAGCTAGAACGCGGGCAGAGAATGGTTGAAATTCTAAAACAGCCGCCCTATTCGCCACTAGCTGTGGAAAAGCAAATCGTGCTGATTTTCGCGGGCACTAGGGGCTATTTGGACGATGTTGAAGTGGCTGATATAGGTGAGTTTGAAAACGGACTTTATCCCTTTATGGAGGCGAAATTTCCGCAAATTTTAGAGCAAATTCGCGAGAAAAAAACGCTTGATAAGGACCTTGAAAACGAGCTTGCAAAAGCCGTGCAAGAATTTAAGTCAAGTCATATTTAAGGCGGACAATGGCTAGTTTAAAAGAGATAAAACGCAAAATCAAAAGCGTCAAAAACACGCAAAAGACGACAAAGGCGATGAAGCTAGTCTCTACTGCGAAACTCAACCGCGCAAAAGAGGCGGCGAGTCGCGCGAAATTCTACGCGAACAAAATCGTAGAGGTTTTAAGCGAAATTTCGCTGAATATAAACTCCATCACGCCCGGCGATGCGCGTTTTGTGTTTTTCAACCAAAAGCCGCTAAAAGTGGTAGATATCATTTTCATCACCGCTGACAAGGGGCTTTGCGGCGGCTTTAATAACAAAACCATAAAAGCCGTTATGGATATGATAAGGCACTACAAGGAAAGCGGCGTGCAGGTGAGGCTGCGTGCTGTGGGCAAGACAGGCGTTGAATTTGTGCGCTTTCAGGGCATCGAGCCGCATAAAAGCTACTTGGGGCTGAGTTCAAGCCCGGATTATGAAAAGGCTTGCGGCATCATAAAAGAGGCTGTGGATGACTTTTTAAGCGGGGCGACTGATAAGGTTTTTATAGTGCATAATGGCTATAAAAATATGATTTCCCAAGAACTTCGCGTGGATAATTTAATCCCCATCGAGCCTTTGAAACTTGCGGATTTAAACAAACAAAGCAAATCCGCGGTTGAATTTGAGCCTGAGGATGATGAGTTGATGAATGAGCTTATCAAAACTTACTTTGAGTATAGTATGTATTTTTCGCTCATCGACTCGCTCGCAGCCGAGCATAGTGCTAGGATGCAGGCTATGGACAGCGCGACAAACAACGCCAAAGAAATGGTAGCAAAACTAAGCCTTGCCTACAACAAAGCAAGGCAGGAAAACATCACCACCGAGCTTACCGAAATCGTAAGCGGCGTGGAAGCAATGAAATAAAGGAGCAGCAATGCAAGGTTTAATCTCACAGGTTTTAGGAGCCGTTGTGGATGTGGATTTTAAGGACTATTTGCCACAAATCAACGAGGCTTTGATAGTGGAATTTGAGGCGGAGGGCAAGAAGCAAAGGCTTGTTTTAGAAGTCGCCGCGCATTTGGGCGATAATCGCGTCCGCACCATAGCTATGGATATGACGGATGGGCTTACGCGAGGACTTAGCGTCAAGGCGACAGGAAATTCCATAACCGTGCCCGTTGGCGAAAAGGTTTTGGGGCGAATTTTCAATGTCGTGGGGGATTTAATAGACGAGGGCGAAAACACCAAATTCGACAAGCGTTGGAGCATTCACCGCGAACCGCCAAGCTTTGAGGAACAAAGCACGCAAAGTGAAATTTTTGAAACAGGCATTAAAGTCGTGGATTTACTCGCACCCTACGCAAAGGGCGGCAAGGTAGGGCTTTTTGGCGGTGCTGGTGTTGGCAAAACCGTCATAATAATGGAGTTAATTCACAATGTCGCCTACAAACACAGCGGCTACTCCGTATTCACGGGCGTTGGCGAGCGCACACGCGAGGGCAACGACCTTTATAACGAAATGAAAGAGGGCGGCGTTTTGGACAAAGTCGCCCTGTGCTACGGGCAGATGAACGAACCGCCCGGCGCTAGAAACCGCGTAGCCTTGACAGGGCTTACTATGGCTGAGTATTTTCGCGATGAAATGGGGCTTGATGTGCTTTTGTTTATCGACAACATTTTTAGGTTTTCGCAATCAGGCTCTGAAATGTCGGCTTTGCTTGGGCGAATTCCATCAGCCGTGGGCTATCAGCCTACCTTGGCAAGCGAGATAGGGCGGCTGCAAGAGCGCATTACTTCGACTAAAAAAGGCTCAATCACCTCCGTGCAAGCGGTGTATGTGCCAGCCGATGACTTAACCGACCCTGCGCCGGCTACGGTTTTTGCTCACCTTGATGCCACAACCGTGCTTGAAAGAAGCATTGCTGAAAAGGGCATTTACCCTGCGGTGGACCCCTTGGGCTCGACTTCTCGTATGCTTGACCCGAACATAATAGGCGAGGAACACTACAAAGTCGCGCGCGGCGTGCAGTCGGTGCTTCAAAAGTATAAGGATTTGCAAGATATCATCGCCATCTTGGGTATGGATGAGTTAAGCGAAGAGGACAAAAAAGTCGTGGAAAGGGCGCGAAAAATCGAAAGATTTTTATCCCAGCCCTTTTTCGTGGCTGAGGTTTTCACAGGCACCCCGGGTAAATACATAGCCTTGGAGGACACCATAGCGGGCTTTAAGGGCATTTTGGAGGGCAAATACGACCACCTGCCCGAAAACGCCTTTTATATGGTAGGCAGCATTGACGAGGCTGTGGCAAAGGCAGGCAAATAAATTCACGCGAGGGCAAGATGCAAAACATTCATTTAGAAGTCGTAACGCCTATGGGTATGATATTTGACGGCGAGGCAAATTCAGTGGTGCTGCCCGGCAGCGAGGGCGAATTTGGCGTGCTGCACGGACACGCCTCGCTAGTTTCTAGCCTAAAAGCAGGCGTCATCGACATAGATAGGGGCGCAAAGCACGAACTCATCGCCATTGACTCGGGTTATGCTGAGGTAAATGAATTTAAGGTAACCGTGCTAGCAAAAGGCGCGGTTTCCATAAACCCAGACGGCGATAGCGAAGTGGCAAAGCATTTAGAGGAAGCCAAAAAGCTCATAAAATCAATGAGCAGCGATAGTGCCGCCCTTGCTGCCACGCTTGGCAATGTAGATAAAAAACTAGGAGTGTAATATGATAAATTTCGCAGCCATTACGCATTTTTTCAACGAATCCAGCCTCATCACCTATGTGGTGCTTGCGTGGCTTAGCTTTTATTTTATTCTTTCTTTCACCATACTTTTTGCGAGATTAACCTCGCTTTCGGTTTGGACGGCAAAGGAAAAGGGCAGCTTGGAGTATTTGCTGATGGGCAACAGCGACATTTCAAGCACCGAGTCCATTCTTAAAAAATGCCCCACTCTCGAAAAAAATCACCTTGATATGTATAAAAACACCGCCGAAAAGCGCGCTACCACAGGGCTTACTTGGCTTAGTATCATCGCCTCCACAAGCCCATTCATAGGGCTTTTTGGCACGGTTGTTTCGATTTTAGAAACCTTTGGCGGACTTGGCACGCAAAATTCACTAAGCGTCATTGCGCCTAAAATCAGCGAAGCCCTAGTCGCCACGGGCTGTGGAATTTTAGTCGCCATTCCTGCCTACACCTTTCATTTAATCATCAAAAGAAAGGCTTTCGAGCTAATGGCACTCATAGAAAATGAAATCAAAATTCTAACAAAGGCTTGAAATGTCTATGTTAAGCGATGAAAAGCCTGAGCTAAACATAACGCCCCTTGTGGATATTATGCTTGTTTTGCTTGCCATTTTAATGGTAACGGCACCTACCATTACTTACGAGGAAAACATAAATTTACCCAAAGGCTCGGAGCAAACGCCAAATGTCGTAAATTTAAAAAGCCTTATCATAAGCATTAGTCCCGCAAAGGAAATTTTTATAAAGGAAAAAAAGTATAGTTTTACGAGCTTTGCAGACAACTTGGTGCTGACAAAGGCTCAGTATAAGCTCGATGAGCCTGTCTTTATCCGCGCGGATAAGGATTTGAAATACGATGATGTGATGTTTGTGTTAAGCACGCTTAAAAACGCGGGCTTTACAAAGGTATCTTTACTAACGGAGTAGGCAGTGAAAAACTACGGCATAGGCTTTTTTAACGCATTTATACTCGCTATGGCTGTTTATGCGGGCTTGATTTTTTTCATTTTTTATAACCGCGAAAGCAGCAAAATGGTAAGCTACACGGACATTAAGGACTCTATAAGCGTGGAGATTACCGAGTATAAAAAGCCTGAAATCGAGGCAAAGCCCGAAAAAAAGGCAAAGCCAAAGCCTAAACCCAAAAAAGAAGCCACAATAGAGGGGCAGGAAACCACAAATAAAATGGTAAAAACGGAGGCTGAGGCTAAAAAAGACACAATAGTATCAGAGGATTTATTTGGCGACATTAAGGAATTTCAAACCGAAAAAACCACAAAGGTGCAATCCTCCGAAAAATCCGTGCCTGACGCGGCAAAGCCCGAAAGCAAAGAAAGCGTGGCACAAAGGGGCGATAATTTAATGCCCGCCAAAGAAAAGGTAGGCGAGACAAATTCAAAAAAACAAAAGGGACTTTACAACAAATTCCTAGGTGCTGTTGAGAGAAAGCTGCACGAGAATTGGAATTTATACGAAAGAAGTGGAAATTTTGTAGCGGAAATCAAATACCAAATAGAAAGTAACGGATTTTTTCGCTATACTGCTGTGAGCAAAAGTGGAAACGATGAATTTGACACCAAAGTTTTGGACTTTTTAAGCACCTTGGAGGGCAAGTATGTCGCTGTGCCGCCAAACAAAAAAGTCTATAAGGGCAGTGCCAGACTCAGCGATGAAATCACAATGATGGGAGAATGAAATGAGAAAACTACTTGCAGTGTTGCTTTTCGTGGGCTTT
Source organism: Campylobacteraceae bacterium (assembly GCA_963651895.1). Lineage (GTDB taxonomy): Bacteria > Campylobacterota > Campylobacteria > Campylobacterales > Campylobacteraceae > Campylobacter_D. The sequence goes on along the minus strand of CAVJSG010000003.1, from coordinate 9,686 downwards.
GCTTTTGGGGCAAATGATACCTTGCTTATCATAAATAAGGGCGAGGCGTTACCCAAAATCATAGTCAATGACAAATCTACCCTAAGTGATAAGGACTTGAAAAAGAATTTCTACAACCTTATCCTAAATGATTTAAGGGTTAGCTCAAATTTCCAAGTGCTTGAAAAGGGCGATGAAAAGGGCAATTATGTCTTTGAGTATAAACTCGACAAAAAGGACGGGCTTACCCTAAATGTCGTTGTGAAAGTCGATGGGGTTATAAAGTCAAGTCGCAACTACGCCCTAAACAACATAGCTCAATACCCCTTTCTAGCCCACAGGGGCGTGAAAGGCTCTGTGAAGGACTTGGGGCTTGCACCTATTGAGTGGATGGACCATAAAATTCTCATCGCCCGCTCAAAAGGCGAGGGCAAAAGCCAAATTCTAATGACGGATTACACCCTGACTTATCAAGTAGTGGTTGTGGATGGGGGGCTAAATATCTTTCCAAAGTGGGCAAACAACGAGCAGAGCGCGTTTTACTACACGGCTTATGATAGCAAGATTCCCACGCTTTATCGCTTTGATTTAAAGACAAACACGCCCACGCGCGTCATTTCAAGCGGCGGGATGCTAGTGGCTAGCGATGTCAGCAGAGATGGCAATAAAATTTTACTCACTATGGCACCAAGCGACCAGCCCGATGTGCATATTTATGACTTGCGCACCAAAAATTTACAAAAAATCACGCAGTTTTCGGGCGCAGATGTCAATGCGCAGTTCATAGAAAATGAAAAGAAAATCGTTTTCGTTAGCGACAGGCTCGGCTTTCCCACGCTTTTCATACAAACCATAGGCGAGAGCGACCCAAAGCAGCTAGTGTGGCACGCGAGAAACAACACAGCGGTTTCGACTTATCAAAACTACCTTGTTTATAGTAGCCGCGAGCAAGAGCAAAAGGGCGTTTTCAACATTTATCTTATGAGCACGCAAAGCGATTATATAAGGCAGCTTACCGCAAATGGCAAGAATTTATACCCTAGATTTAGCTCAGATGGGGGAAGTATAGTTTTCATCAAATACCTCGGAGAGCAAACTGCACTAGGCGTTATAAGGGTTAATGCGAACAAAAGTTTTCATTATCCGTTAAAACTTGGAAGAATTTTGTCAATTGACTGGTAAATTTAAGTTTATTTTAAGGTTATTATGTTATAATAACGCGTTTATTTTAAACAGAAAGGTCAAGGATGAAGAAGATTTTCTTACTATCCGTCGCAGTATCTGCGATAATTCTCGGTGGTTGTGCCCCTCGTGGGGAAGGCGAAGAAGTAGTCGATGAAGGCACTGATGTTGTAGAGGATACAACTGATGTAGCCGCTGAGACTACCGACTCAACAGAGACTATGACACCTATCAGTGTCAGTGGCGCTGCTCCTGTTGTATATTTCGATTTCGATAAATACAACATTAAGCCCGCTATGCAGTCAGTCATCAACGCTGGTGCTGATTTGGCAAAGGGTCAAGGCGCTAATGTCCAAGTCGCTGTCGAAGGACACTGCGATGAGTGGGGAACTGATGAGTATAACCAAGCACTTGGTTTAAGAAGGGCAAACTCTGTCAAGAGGGCTCTGACTAAACTTGGCTTGAATGCAAGTCAAATCTCTGTAAAAAGCTACGGCGAGACAATGCGTGTCTGCACTCAACGAACAAAAGAGTGCGATGCTCAAAATCGCCGCGCTGAAATCAAAGTCGGTTTCTAAATTTTAGATGAGGCAGACTTTGCTTTGGGTAGCCCTCTTGGGGGCTGCCCTATCCTACGCTGAGGTATCGGCTTTTAATGCGGGCAATGTCGTCAGTAGCTCCGCTTACGGCTTGACGCAAAACGAAAAAGCACTCAAAGAAAGACTAGACACCCTAAATGGCAACTTTTTGCAGATAAATTCAAGCCTAGATGCCACAAACGAACGCGTGGAGGGCTTGCAAAGCACCTTAGAGGGTATAAATTCACAATACAGCCAAACAAATGCAAAATTCAGCGAATTCGAGCAGAATTTAAGCACAATCAGCGATGAATTTAAAAAAATCAACGCTCAAATACGAGCCACTCGCAACGAAAACAAGCAAATAAAAGAGGCACTAAACGAACTTTCGCAGTTAATTTCCGCCTCACTTGGCAAGGATTTGATGGAGCAAAACGCCACAGCACAGGACTTTAACGCCACAAGCCTAGTGCCTGCTAAAAAAGAACAAGAACCCACAAAAGAAGCCGCGTGGAAAAAGCAAGAGTCCATCACTATTTTAAATGCGGCATTAAAAGAATTTGAAAAAATGGAGACTTTGACAAACGCCAAAGAAAAATTTGAATTCCTCATAACCCGCCGCTACAAGCCCGCCCGCTCGAATTTCTACCTCGGCGAAATCGAATACAAGCAGCAAAACTACTCTAACGCCATAGTTTTCTACCAAAAAAGCGTAGCCCTTTACTCCAAAGACACGGACTATATGCCCAAACTGCTTTACCACACGGGCATTAGCTTTGACAAAGTCGGCGACACAGCCCGCGCAAACGGCTTTTACAAGGCTTTAAAAGCGCAATACCCCAAAAGCCCCGAAGCCAAAGCCGCCCCAAACCGCAAGTAAATTTAAGCCGAATTTGGGGTGAAAAGTAAGAAATTTGATAAAAATTTTAATGCAAACATTAAAATTTGAAATTTTATTTCAACAATTTTAAAAAAGAGCCTTATGAATTTCTATATGAATTTGAGAAAAATTTGAACCAAACATTCAAATTCAAGCATTCAAATCCCACTCGATAGGCGTTTTGCCAAGTTTTTGCAAAAGCTCGTTGCTTTTTGAGAAATGTTTGCAGCCCAAAAAGCCCACTCTTGCAAGCGGCGAGGGGTGGGCGGCTTCAAGGACAAAATGCCTTTGCGTGTCGATTAACGCTTTTTTCGCCCTTGCAAAATTGCCCCAAAGCAAGAAAATCAGCCCCTCTTTTTCGCGGCTTAATTTTGAAATCACAGCGTTTGTAAAGTCCTGCCAGCCAAAGTGCGCGTGGGATGCGGGCTTTGCGGCTTCGACACTCATCACCGAATTTAGCAGCAAAACGCCCTGCCTTGCCCATTTGCTCAAATCCCCACTCGCACTCATCGGCACGCCCAAATCATCATTCAACTCTTTGAAAATGTTTCGCAGGCTCGGCGGCAAAGCCACATTAGCAGGCACGGAAAAGCTCAGCCCCATAGCTTGGTGGGGTTGATGATAGGGGTCCTGCCCCAAAAGCACGATTTTAAGGGAGTTTAAGGGAGTGAGATTAAAGGCATTGAAGGTAAGTTTGGCGCTCGGATAGATAGTCGCACCGCTTTTTAAAGCCGCGACATAATGGTGTTTTAACGCCGTAAAATAGGGCTTTGCGAACTCGTCTTTTAAAAAATCTTTCCACTCATCAGCCATTAAAATGCGGCTTGTATCAATGTTTGAATTTTCGCTCAAAGTTTTGTCCTTTTGTGAATTTATTTAAAATTCACGCTTTTTTGTGAATTTGCGTGAATTTTTTAGGCGTTTTTTGGTTTAAAAGGTGCTTGAAAAATGGTAAATTACAGCTTTTTAGGCTGTGGATTGCCACGCCTTAACTTCGTCAAGGCTCGCAATGACGAAATTTAAGGCATTGTCTTTTTAAATTTAAGCATTTTTACCATTCGTGGATACTTCGCATTCGCTCAGTATGACGAAATTATGGCATTTGTGTGAATTTAGCCAAAGTAATTTCAACCCCAAAAAGCGCCAAAAATTCAAAGAATTTTGTGAATTTTTGCAAAAAATTCACAAAATTTGTCAAATTTCAACTCAAAACCCCAAATTCCGCCAAAAATTCAGCCTAAACCCTCGTCAAAACCTCCGCCCGCCCCTTAATCACAGCGATGCAGTGCTCAAAATGCGCCGTATTTAGCCCGTCCGCACTCGCCGCGTTCCACCGCTGGCTGTTTATGTGGCGCGGCGTGCCGTCCTTTTGGCACACCATAGGCTCGATGCAAAACACCATTCCGCTTTTGATTTTGTCCCCATCCTTCGCGCTTTGACCGGGTTCAAGGTAGTTTGGGATTTCAGGCTCGCTGTGTGGGCGCGTGCCGATGCCGTGCCCGCAGTAGTGCAAAAGCGGCACGAAGCCCCGCGCCCTAATGAATTCCTCGATTTTTGCCGATAAAGCCTTAAAGCGCAAGCCCTCGCGGATGACGCTCACGGCGTAGTCTAGCGTGTCTTTGGCGCAGGCAATCAACGCGGCATCTTGGGGCGAAATTTTGCCTATGGCTATGGTGCGCGCGCCGTCTCCGTAGTAGCCATCTTTCACCGTGCCTATGTCAAGCCCCAAAATGTCGCCCTCTTTAAGCCGCGTGTCATCGGGCGTTCCGTGTATGCAAATTTCGTTCAAGCTCGTGCAAATAGCCCCCTCAAAGCCGTAAAGCCCCTTAAATGAGGGCACTGCGCCCTTTGCGACTATGAATTCCTCTGCCATTTCGCTTATGGCTTTGAGGCTCATTCCTACGCGAATTTGGCTTTCTAAAAAGTCCAGCGTCTGTGCCACTATGCGATTTGCCTCGCGCAGCTTGGCGATTTCGTGCGGTTTTCGTAACTCTATCACGGATTTTCCTTAAATTTTTTGTGCTATTATACCCCAAATTCTTGCTGAAATTTCACAAAAATGGGGGAAATTCGCCGTGATTTTTGAGAATGATTTTTTGTTTATCGAGCGCGAAATGGCGCAAATTCCTTGGCTAAAAATCTTTACAAAAGAGCCTTTTAAAGAGCTTACCGACTGCCCGCAAGCACTGCGCGATGAGCTTTGGCGCGTGGTGCAGCTTTGCGAAGTGGCTTTAAGGGAGTTTTACAAGCCTGATAAAATCAACATTGCCTCTTTTGCAAACTATCTCCCGCGCGTGCATTTTCATATAATGGCGCGTTTTAAGGACGATGAGTTTTTCCCTGAATCAATGTGGGGGCGTGCGCAACGCGAAAAAAAAGAGCTGAATTTGGCTGAATTTAGTGAATTCGCGGCGTTTTTGCAGCAGAAATTTAAGGCTCATTTATAAACAATTTCAAGTGCTAAATGAGCATTTAAAAAACTCTGCTATAATCAAGCGTTTTTGCGAAAATTTGCGTGAAATTATCATAATGTGGCGTGAAAATTCGTAAATTTAGCCTAAATTTAGCGCAAAATGCGAAAAAATGCGAAAATTTGGCATTTTATCAATTTATAAACTTGGCTTGACATTTAGCACTTTGAGCGTAAATTTAATGTGCGAAGTGCTGAAAATTCACAAAGGACAAAGCAAAATGTATAGATTTGCCCCATCTCCCACAGGCGATATGCACATCGGCAACCTACGCGCCGCGATTTTCAACTATTTATGCGCGCGAAAGGACGGCGTGGGCTTTATCTTGCGTATAGAGGACACGGACACGGTGCGAAATATCAAGGGCAAGGACGAGGAAATCAAAGAAATTTTGCGGATTTTTGGGATTTCGTGGCAGCATTATTATGTGCAAAGTGCGAATTTAAAGCACCATCGCCAAATGGCATTGAAGCTAGTGGCGGAAAAAAGGGCTTTTGCGTGCTTTTGTAGCCCTGAAATTTTGGAGCAAAAAAAGGCTGCGGCAAAGGCAGCTGGCAAGGCATACCGCTATGATGGGGCTTGCGAGCATTTAAGCGGCGAGGAAGTGCTGACAAATGGGCAACCCTTTGTGGTGCGGCTGAAAAAACCCACGCAAGCTATGGAATTTACGGACTTAATCAAGGGGCGGCTACATTTTGAGCCCGAAAATATCGATAGTTTCGTCATACTCAGGGCGGACAAAACCCCTACCTACAACTTCGCCTGCGCTGTGGATGATATGCTAGAAGGCGTTACTTGCATTATCCGCGGAGAAGACCACACCTCGAACACGCCCAAGCAGGAGCACATCCGCGCGAGTCTGGGCTACGCCAAACCCCTGATTTACGCACATTTGCCCATCATTTTAAACGATGAGGGGCAGAAAATGAGCAAGCGCGAGGCGCACAGCAGCGTGAAATGGCTGCTAGAACAGGGCATTTTGCCAAGTGCCATTGCGAATTATCTCGTGCTGCTGGGGAATAAAACGCCGCGTGAGATTTTTACGCTGGATGAGGCGGTGGAATTTTTCGATATAAAAAAAGTCTCAAAAGCCCCTGCGCGCTTTGATTTGAAAAAACTTTTGCAAATCAACCGCGAGCATATCAGGCTTTTAAGCGATGAGAAATTGAATGAAATTTTGGGGTTTAAAGATAAAAATATAGCAAATTTGGCTCGTTTTTACACCCAAGAGGCAAGCACCATAAATGAACTCAAAGAAAAATTAAACGGCATTTTCGGCGAGAAAGATTTTGCTGAATTTAGGGACGAATGCTCGAATTTAAGGCAAATTCTAGGCGAAATCGCCCTGCCAAATGATTTTGAGTCCCTAAAAAACGAGCTTATGCAAAAAAGCGGTTTGAAGGGCAAGGCGTTTTTTATGCCTCTGCGTTTGCTGCTTACAGGAAACGCCCACGGACCCGAGCTTAGCGAGCTTTATGAGCTTTTAAAGCCCTTTATAAAGGACATTGTGAGAAAGGATTAGTATGGATTTGCTTGGAAATTCATTGTTTTACTCGGTTATTTCAGTCGCGCAGCTGCTTATTACGGCGTATATGTGGGTCATCATCATCGCCGCGCTCATCTCGTGGGTGCAGCCAGACCCCTATAATCCTATCGTGCAGATACTTTACAAGCTCGCAAGCCCCGCCTACAAGCTTATCAGCTTCATCCCAACCCGCATAGGCAGCGTAGATTTAGCACCCTTGCTCATCATCATCATCTTGCAGTTTTTAAACATACTCATAGGACAGCTCGCCAAAGGCTTGCTATGAGGGCTTTTGCGATACTTTGCGCGCTTTGCGTGGCGAGTTTTTCGGCACTTTATGATTTAAAAACCCTTAAAAGCAAGGAAAATTCAATCGCCAAGGACTACTACATTCACAAACTTTTTGAAAAGGATAAAATCACAAAAAAGGAAGCCCAAAGCCTGCGAGCGCACATTTTTCGCTATCAAGGCAAGATTAAAAAAGCTGTGGAAGCCTTGGTGCCGCCTAAATTTAAGCCAAGCGGCAAATACGCCCACTGCTTTAAATACACCACGCAAAACATACTCAAAGCAGATGCCGTCTGTCAGGCTTACCGCGTGAATTTTTCGCTTTATTTTGTCTCAAAATTAGACTCCCCCACGCGCACAAAGCTCGCCAAAGCCCTAGAAAAGAGCAACCAAGAGGCGACATTCGTCCTAAACGCCTACAACAGCGCAAATCCGCTTAAATTCATAATGGATAACAACAACACCGCCCTATTTTTCAAGGTTTGGCAGCAGCAAAACAGCCCGGATATGCTTGTGCAAAAGGATTATTTGGATTTGATAGTGCCAAAGGCTGAATTTAGCACACTTGCACGCAACGCCGTCATCAAAAACACCCACCCCAAGCTGCGCCTGTCCTTCATCAACGCAAACCCCAAGCTAGCAAGGGGCGAGGCGGCATTTTATTTGGGCATAAACGCCCTACTTTTCAAGCAGGACGCGCGGGCTTTGCTCTTTTTCGCTAGTGCCTACAAAAGCTTTGAAAAGCAAGCAGACAAGGACAACGCGCTGTTTTGGATGTATCAAATCAGCAAAAAGAAAGAACGGCTCAAAGCCCTAGCTAACAGCGACTCGCTCAACATTTACAGCATTTATGCGCGCGAGCTTTTAAAGCAGAATTTGACGAATTTTTCAACCCTAAAACACGCCAAAGCCACGGCGGACTTTGATATGGGCGACCCCTTTTTGTGGCAAAGCACGCAACGCCAAATTCAGCGCGCAAACAAAGCCGAGCTAGACGCGATGGCACAGGACTTTAACGCCACAAACACCCTGCCCATTTACGCTTACATAATGGAGCGCAAGCACAATTTCAAGGAAAATTTCTTTATAATGCCCTATTTTGAGCATATCAAGGACTATGATAAAAAACGCCAAGCCCTAATCCTCGCCATCGCGCGGCAAGAAAGTCGTTTCATCCCCACAGCCATCAGCACTTCTTACGCGCTAGGGATGATGCAGTTTATGCCCTTTGTGGCAAACGCCATCGCAAAGGACGAGTTGAAGCTCGAAAAATTCGAGCAGGATGATATGTTTAAGCCCAAGACGGCTTATTTTTTCGCAAATCACCATTTAGACTACCTTGAAAAGCATTTGGGCTCGCCCGTTCTCATCGCCTACGCCTACAACGGCGGCATTACCTTTACGAACAGGATGCTTGACAAGGGGCTGTTTAAGCCGGGCAAATACGAGCCTTTCTTGTCTATGGAGCTCGTTACCTACACGGAAAGCCGAATTTACGCCAAAAAGGTGCTTGCTAATTATATAGTGTATCTACATCTGCTGAACGAAAATACAGCGATTTCGAGTATTTTTGAAAGCCTAATTCAAAGCACTCCGCCGCCAAGCACAGCCGCACAGAAATGAAAGCCTCGTCTTTAAAGGGGAATTCGAGCTTGTAAAACGCGGCGTAGTCGCTATCTAGGACAAATTTTTTAAGCGACTCGTCAAGGGGCGAAATTTGGGCTTCTTTATCATTCATAAAGGCTCGCAAAGTGCTAGTGTTCGTCTCTTTGGGGGAGATGGCAAGGGCGAAAATGTCGTGCTTTTCCTCGTTTTCTAAGGCTAAATTCAAATAAGACAGCACGAAAACGCCGTTTTCGCTAGTGTTGTTCTCGCCAAAACGCGTAAATTTCGCCTTTTGCGCATACATCAAAACCTGCTTTTTAAGCTCAGCATTTAATTGCTTGTCATTTTTAGAGCTACACGCGGCGAGAAAGCCTATTATAGCGATGGTTGAGAGGGTTAGTGAAAAAATTTTTTTCATTTGCTTTGTGCCTTGTTTTTATTTTTTTATTTGTTTTTGTGTTTGTTTTGCTTTTTGTTTTTTTGGTTTTGGTTTTTTGCTTGTTTTTTGCTTGTTTTGTGCTTGTTTTGTGCTTGTTTTTGCGCGCGAAATTTTTTGGGATATTTTAGCTTGTTTATATTATGGTTTGGTTTTTTTCTAAAAATTTACCTGTCATTGCGAGCGGTTTTTAGGAAGTGCGAAAAGTGTGGGTAATCCGTCAGCAAAAAATGCAAAAAATCCGTCATTGCGAGTGAGCGCAACTGCGCGAAACGTGGCAATCCAAATTCACGCTTTTTTAAAAAAGCGTAAAAGTCCCCCCACCCTTGCGGAGGGGGATTTAGGGGTGGGTAAATTAAAGACACTACCTTAAATTCGTAAAGCCGCCCCAAATTTCGTCATTGCGAGCGGTTGAAAACCGCGTGGCGTCTGCGCGTAGCGCCGACTCGCCTTTGTCGCAAATCCATAAAAATGAGAAAATACAAATTTTTGAGTAAAAATTTGAATGAAATTTGCCGCAAAGACGAAAGAAAAACGAGTAAAAGGGTTTGAAAAATTTGAAAAATTTAAAAAAGCTAAAAAAGCTAAAAATCCCAGCCCAAAGAAACGAACTAAACGAAATAAACGAACAACGAGAGAGAGAGTAACCCTCGCCCTTGCCATTGCGGTATGTTTGCCAAATAACCACCCACGCTGCGTGCTTGGCTGTTCGGCATTTGCCTTTCACAAACCACCCCACGCT
>CAVJSG010000002.1:24991-32606 GCA_963651895.1 Campylobacteraceae bacterium | reverse complement strand
GCGATGCGCTCGAAAAAATGCTAAAAAAGGACGATTTGAGCGAGAAAATTTATGGAAGTTGATGAAATTTGCGTGAATTTTAGGGGCTTGTGTCGTTAAGTAAAGGCGCAAATTTTTCGATAAAATCTAGCCCAAAATTTCATTTTTTAAAGAAAAATTTTCAAAAATTCACAAATTTCAGCTAAAATTCCGCCCAAATCAAAGCAAAATTTAGGACAAAAAATGAAATTTGACAAAGAAAATCTCGCCCAAAGTGCCAAAAAGCAGGATTTTAAGCAAATCGCCCTCGCGCACTTTCGCCGCAAGGACTATGAGGGTGCGAAACTCTATCTCAGCCTTGCGTATGAGAAAAAGCCGTCCAAAGCCTTGCTAAACCTCATCGAGCTTTGCGAATTCGCGGCGAGTGCGCCTGAGGAGGGGGATTTGCTCTTTGAGTTTTACACCAAGCATTGCAAGGTGCGCTCGATAAATAGGGAGTTTGAGAAGATTTTGGATATGAGCGAAAACAGCAAAAGCCTAGCCCACAGCGATGACGCGGCGTTAAGCTGGGCGGATTTTTTGCAAAGTGAGCGTGAAATAGGCTTTCAGCGCAGTTTTGAAAATGTGATTTTCGCCAACAAGCTGGTGATTTCGAGCAAGAACGAGTTTTTGGACTTCCTCGAAAAGCTGCTCGATAACGGCTACACCGAGACTACGCTGAGTTATGTCGAAAGCGTGGCGGCGCATTTTGCTGGCGATGGACGCTTTATGAGGCTGCAAGAGAGACTGCGGGGAATGGCGTGAAAATCGCACTGCAAAGCACTTTTATCACGGATAATTCAAAAGAATGCGAGGCTGGCTGCCTTTGGTTTTTAAACGCGCAAAATGCTAAATTTAAGCACGAGGCGGAGCAAAGGGGCGCGAAAATCATCGAATTTAGCGAGTGTCAAAGGCTTTTGGGTGTTAATAAAAGCCTAAAAATCATAGGGCTGACGGGCACGAACGGCAAGACAACCACGGCTGCCATTATCGCGCATCTTTTAAACGCGCTTGGTTACAAAGCCGCGCTGTGCGGCACTCGCGGAGCTTTCATCGGCGATGAACGCATAGGGGACAAGGGCTTGACTACCGCACCCCTTTTGCAAACCCTGCATTATATGGCACTTGCGAGCAAAGCAGGCTGCGCGTTTTTCGTAATGGAAGTAAGCTCGCACGCGCTAGCACAAGGTCGCAGCGAGAATTTAGACTTCGCGGCGAAAATCTACACGAATTTAACGCAGGACCACTTGGATTTTCACAAGGATTTCGCCCACTACAAGGGTGCAAAAGAGAGTTTTTTTGCGGATGAGTGCCTAAAATTCATAAACGCGGACGCCGCAAAAATCGCTTACAACCCCGCAAACACCCTAAAATACGGCGTTTCAAACGAGGCGGATTACAGCGTTTTGGGCTATGATTTAAACGAGGGCATAAGGGCAAATTTAAGCTTAAAAGGTGAGCAATGCCCCATAAAATCGCCGCTCGTGGGGCTTTTTAACCTCTACAATTTGCTCGCCGCCATAGCCTGCGTAAATGAGCTAGTGCGCCCAAATTTAGAGGCTTTGCAAGCTGCTGTGAGCGAATTTAAGGGCGTTAGCGGCAGGGTTGAGGAAGTGGCAAGGGGCGTCATAGTGGATTTTGCGCATACGCCGGACGGCATAGAAAAGGTGCTTGGCGCACTTTCGCATAAGAGCTTAATCGTAGTTTTCGGTGCTGGCGGTGATAGAGACAAATCAAAACGCGCTTTGATGGGGCGTGTGGCGAAAAAATTTGCCTCAAAGTTCATAATCACAAGCGATAACCCGCGCAGCGAGGAGCCAAATGCCATAATAGCAGACATTTTAAGTGGTATAAAGCAAGATAATAGCGTATTTATCGAGCCTGATAGAAAAAAAGCCATAAAAAAAGCCCTAGAAATAAGGGCTAGCGAGGATTTAGTGGTGATTTTGGGAAAAGGGGATGAGGATTATCAAGAAATAAAGGGCGTGAAATACCCATTTAGCGACAAGGAAGTGGTGCGTGAGTTGCTTGGAGGGCTTGAAATTTAGGGCTTGATTTTAGTTTTGCTAAATTTTCTTGCGAAATTTAGCGAATTTTGTTAAATTTCAACAAATTTCACACGAAAATTTGACAAATTCAACACAAAATTCAGCAAATTTACAACAAAATTTAAATTTCCCTGCACTCCACGCTTTTGCCCTTGAAATCGAGCTTTTGAGAGTTTGCATTAAATTTTGGCACGCTAGCTAGCCCGCTTAAAGGCTCTATGAGTATGCAAAGGCTTTGTTTTCGGGCGTTTGTTAGCCTTATGATGCAGGGCGTGGTTTTGTGAAAAAGCAGTTTTTCATAGGGGTTGAGTGCCGTTCTCATCGGCGAATGAAGCCTGCCAAGCTCGTCAAATGTCGCCCTAGTCGAGCCTGCGCACGCCCCCCTAAACTCCACGCTCGACACGCCATAGCTTTGCTCGACATTAAAACGCTTGCTCGCTCGCTCATCATCCTTGCCGATGACGCCGCTTTGCCCCGAGTTCATTAGTTTTGTGGGACTTAAAATATCCACGGCGATTTCCCTGTCCAAATTCAGCGCACTTTTGCCCACATTTGCGTTGCCATCGCCGTTTTTGTCCAAAAAAATGGTGTAGGTTTGCTCGTTGTTCGTGGCGGATTTGGAGCGCACGAAATACACTTGCCAGCGGGCTTTGAACCACTCGTCCTTGCTCGCAACCGCGACACTTTGGCTTCTAAACGCACCTTGCATTAGAGAAAGCCCGCGCGTATAGGCTAAATCGTTTAAAATTTGCTTGGCGGCATAGCTCAAATCTCTGTCTCTCGTGGGATAAAACCTCGCCACACTCAACACAATGCCCAAAACTACGAGAACCGCCGCTAGTTCAAGTAGAGTAAAAGCCCTTTTCACCTTGCCTCAGCCCTTTTTATAATGTAATGTTCGCTGCGTTCGCCTAGCTTTATGCTGAAATTTGCGCCCTTGCGCGACTCAATCTCTTGCAAAATAAGGCTTTTGCCGTCCTTGATACCATAAAATTCAAGGCGTAGCTGCATTTTTTCGCCCGTTTTTATGCTCGTAATGCCCCTAGCTTTAAGCTCTGCGGCTAGTTCTTTGGCGAGGTGATAATTATACGCGAAGTGCTTTTGAGGCTTGCTGAAAAAGGCGTATAGAAAGGTGTTGAAAATTATGGCTATGTAGCAAAGTGCGAGAAATACGAGCGCGCACTCTATGAGTATGGTGTAGCGAAGCCGTAAATTTGGCAATCTTATGCGATATGAACTCATAAAAGAGCTTACGAGTAGGGGCGTGCAGATGATGGCAAAGGGCAGAAAGTCCTCTAAATAGAGCCTTTGGCGCATAGAAAAGATGAGGCAAAAAAGAAAACTTGTCGCCATCACAAACCAAAGCATAGGCTTGTTTGGCTTGAAGGCTAGTCGGTAAATGATATAAAAATAATAAATAAACACGATGGGCGAGAGACAAGCCGCAAAAACCCCGAGCGTATCCAAGAAATAGCCCTTTGGCTTGCCGCCGAAGTCAAATTCATTTATGCCCACAGAGGCGCCAAATAAAATCAGGGTAAAGAAAACAAAAGGTAAATTTTTTTTATACAAGGCATAGAAAAAGAGGGATAAAAACAAAATCGCAAAAGAGCCATCGACAAAGAGAGCTAGGGCTAGCAGGGTATAAAAAGCCTTGTAAAAGCCGTATTCATAGGCACATAAAATCAAAAGAGTGAGGCAAATCACTATGGATGCGGCATTTACGCAAAGTGCGCTCGCCACGGTGCCCGGAAGCAGCAAAAAAAGTAGCACGGAAAAGAGCGCATCTTTGGGGGTTTTGGTGATTTTTAGCGCGTAGAAGTAAAGCAAAATCGCGCTTATGAGGTGTATGAGCACGAATGGAACGCGTAGGGCTAGGTCATTTTGCCCGAAAATGTCCGTGAGCGAGTGGGCGATGCGAGCTGTGAGGCTAGTGCCCTCAAAATAGAGCTTTGCCTCGTCATAGCTTATGCTAAGCGTGTTTATACCATAGCTCAAAGCTAATATATGCAAGATAAGGACGGAAAAAAGGGCTTTTTTCATTGTTTGTCTTTAAATTTTTGCCATTAAATTTTTAGGATATTGTAGCAATTTTAGCTTAAATTTGGGGTTAAGGTTTGGGGATTTGGGTAAATTTTGCTTTGGTGTTTGTAGAAATGTGTGAAATTTTACTTAAAAAATCGCACTTTGTGTGATTGTGAAAAATTTGGGCGTTTGCCACGGCTCGCAATGACGAGCCTTTCTCACTCAAACTCCACCAAAATCGACCCTATGAACCTGTCCTTTTCGCTCGCCTTTTTGTGCGTTTCAATGTCGATTTGTGGGGGGTTTTTGATGATTTTTGAGGCTATGGATGGGACGGCTTGTTGAGTTAGCATAGACCATCTCAGCTCGTAAAATTCCACGCGAAACACCTTGCCAGCGGTGTCCATCGAGTATGCGCCTAGCAAATTTTTCCTGCTTATAGTGATGCCGCCCTCATCGCGCCCCTTGTTTAGCCCGATGACATTTATGCGTGTGCCGCGAATTTTGGGTATCATAAAGTCCTTTTTTACTTTGATTTTGCTCGCAAAGGGCACTAGCATTTCCTCGCCATCCACTATCATCCTAAATTCCTCGAAAGCGTCTGAAAATATGAAGTATTCGGGGTGAATTCGCGCTTGAAAGCGGTTGCCATACTGCACGAAAAAGCCCTTTTTATCGGCGATGACGGCGGTGATTTCGTTGCTCGTGGAGTAGTCATACTCGCGATTTACGGGAAAGGGCACAAATTTAATGTCCTTGCGCGGCTTGTCAAGGCTTAATAAAATCTTATTCGTAAAAAGCCTTATTTGAAGCTCTTTATTTATCGCCTTTTGCACGCCCTCAGGGGTAAGCTCAAAATCGCGTTCAAACTCTATGCCCGCGATTTTCAGGTAGTTTTCAATGGCTACTAAATGATAATAAGCCCTTAAATTCACGCTTAAATTCTTACTCGCCTCGTTCGCAAAGGCGGCTTTGTTGTTTGAGATGACAAAATAAGTCAGGGCTTTTAGCATTTGCGTGTCGGCGAGTTCTTTGGTTTTGGTGTTTTTTATGTGGTATTTGTGCTTTTTGTTGATGAGTTTGGCGTTTAGCACCTCCACCGTGCGAGCGGCGATGGCTTCGAGCTCTTTATACTTCGTGGCGTTGATTTCCTTGGTGTCGATGACGCTTGAATTTCCCCAGCGCTTGGGGTTTTGCATCTCATCAATAAAAGTGGGATGATAAAAGCCCCAGCCATCGTGCAAATTCAGCACCATCCCCACTTCCTCGCGCAAAATCAGCTCCTTTATGCGCTGAATGGTTGCATAGTCCGGGTCGTTTTCGCTAAGGTCGGCGAATTTGCGGTTCAAATCCCCCCGCGTGCCGCGCGCGCGTTTTATAATGCTATCGAAGGCTAAATTTGGCGCGACTATGATTTTGCCCTTGGTTATGTTGTAATCGCTGATTAAAAGGCTTGCCGCGTGAAAGCCGCCGGGCTCGTCCCCTTGCATACCGCCAAAAATCAGCACCGTGTTTCTATCCCCAAGGCTTTTGCCCTTTTCGCTTACCGTAAATTCCAAGCCAAAAAGGGCGTTGATACAGAGTAGTAGCAGCGCAAAGCGTTTCATTTTAACCTTTTAAAAAATTTTTCACTTTCTCATTTAGCTCGAAAATTTCGTCTAAATTTGAAATTTTCACGCCTCCAAAATGATTTAAAGCCTCAAAAATGCCCCTTGAAATGTCTAAAAATTCGCACTCGCCGCGTAAAAACTGAGCGACTTTGACTTCATTTGCGGCATTTATCACAACGCCCAAGTCTAAATTCGCCAAAAGCTCGTCTTTTAGGGCGAAAATGGGGTATTTTTTGGGGGGTATTTTAAAAAATTTTAGTTTAGAAATGGTAACAAAATCAAGTTTTTTGACGACATTTTGCGCTTTTTTTAGCATTTGGGGCGGCAAAATGGCGTGTGCGATGGCTAGTTTCATATCAGCGTGCGAGAAATAAGCACTCACGCCCCCATCCTTAAACTCACACAGCGCGTGGATGAGGCTTTGAGGCTCTATTAAAGCATCAAGCGCCCTAATACCAAAGAGATGATAAGCCTCCACTAGCTCAAAGAGCTTATTTACCATAGTCGCGCTGTCTATGGTGATTTTCGCCCCCATAGCCCAGTTTGGGTGCTTTAAAGCCATTTTGGGGGTAACTTTTTTTAAATCCTTTGTTTTAAATTTGAAAAACGCCCCCCCGCTTGCCGTTATAATCAGCCTTGAAATGCCCTTTTTGTCGTGGTTTTTAAGCAAGAAATTCAAAGCAGAATGCTCGCTGTCTATGGGGATGATTTTCGCGCCCTTTAAAAATTTGCCCGCAACCACGAGGCTTTCTTTGTTTGCAAGGGCTAGGGTTTTGTTTAAATTTTTTGCTTTAAGGCTAGCTCGAAGTCCTGCAAAGCCCACTATGGCGTTGATTATAAAATTGTCCTCGCAGATTTCAAGCATTTTCTCCAAGCCATCTTGCCCCACAAAAACGCGGTTTTTGTCAAATTTAAGCGCGTTTTTGTCGGCGTTTTCGCCTATGCAGACGAATTTTGGGCGAAATTTGGCGATTTGCTCGTTTAAAAGCGCGATATTTTCGCCGCAGCTTAAAGCATTCACGCTCAGGGCGAATTTCTCCGCCAGCCACAGCGCGTTGCGCCCTATGCTGCCGGTGCTGCCAAGGACTATCATACGAGGGCTAGCATCGCAAAGGCTGCGATGATGATGGCGTCTATCCTATCAAGCACGCCGCCGTGTCCGGGGATGAGGGTGCCGCTGTCCTTGACGCCGCTTTGGCGTTTGAAATAGCTTTCTAGCAAGTCGCCGATGACGCCAAAAACCGCTACCACAAAGGGCACGAGCAAACTTGTGGCAAAGTTAAATTCCGCCAGCCCCACGAAAAAGCCAAAAAATGTGGCACAAACCACGCCGCCCACTACGCCCTCGCGGGTTTTTTTGGGGCTGCTTGGCGAAAAGGGCGTGGAGCCTATGAGCTTGCCGATGAAGTAAGCCCCGCTGTCGCAGACAACCACGATGAAAATGAGCCAGAAAAGTGCGAAAATGCCACTATCCAAATACACCTGCCACAGCGCAAATATCGGCAGGGTGGGGTAGAGATAGGGCATAGCTTCTTTTAAATTCTTGCTTTTTTTGTAGGCGTGAAAACCCACTACGAGCAAAAGCAGCAAAGCCCCGCACGCCAGCGGCTCGCCACTAACGCTAGCTAGCAAAAACGCCAGCAGTGCGTAAATCGCGCTAGCATTTGGCACGCCAAAGAGCCTTTTTGCCTCGTTGAAGGCTAGAAAAAGCAGCACGGCAAAGATGACGAAATTTAGCAAAAAGCTGTCGATGAGGGCGATGAAAATCACCGCCACAGCCAGCCCCAGCCCCCAGAGAATGCGCGTTGAGTCGAACATAGCTTTCCTTTAAATTTGGCTTTTGTAAAGGGTATTTTACAAAAAAAGGGTTGAAATTTGATGAAATTTGAGGTTGTTTTTTAAAAAATGATAAAT
>CAVJSG010000002.1:10765-24981 GCA_963651895.1 Campylobacteraceae bacterium | reverse complement strand
AAAATTAAAAAATGCTTTAAATTTACAAAAAAACGCCCTAAATTTAAAGGGCAACGCCTACTACTCTCGTCATTGCGAGCGAGCGCCACTGCGCGAAGCGTGGCGTCTGTGCGTAGCGCCGACTCGCGCTAGCGCAAATCCACACTACAAAAAGCTGTGGTGTTAAAATTTAAAGTAAAATATCCTAAAATTTCATCATTGCGAGGTGTTAAAAATTCCGAAACAACCCACTATGCGACAAAGTCGCGTTTTTGTATGCGAATTCTTTGTGTAAGTTATTAGCTTTGGGTTTACACCCTATGATCAGAACAACAAGTATGGCAAAGGTGGAATTTTCTCTTAAAAATTGCACTTTGCGCGATTATAGATTGCTTTGGCTTGGCAACACAAAACCTCGCAATGACGGAATTTAGGGCTTTGGCTTTTGTAAATTTAGGGGTTACCTTTAAATTTACCCACCCCCAAACCCCCTCCGCAAGGGAGGGGGCTTTGCTTTGATTTAAATTCTGCTTTATTAAGGATTTAAAAATGTTGCCCCAGAAAACACACTTCGTGCGTAGTGGCTACGCTTCGGCGACTTTGTCGCCTCGCAATGACAACTCTCCGCAAAGCCCCTAAAATTCAAGCACCGCTAAGCAAAAAACTTGGCAAAGGGCTTACCACAAGCAAAGGGGCTTGTCCGCAAAATAAGCATTACCAAAGCCCATTCAGCCAAAAAGCCCGCAAAGCCCCAAAAATTCAAGCCTTCGCCAAGAAACTTGGCAAAGGCTATCAGCACCCTAAATTCACACCCTAAAAGCTATAAACATAGCTCAAAAGCACGCTGAATGGGCGGTAGTGAAGGGTTTGAGTGTCTGCTACCGGCACGCCTTGTGCGAGTGGAGAAGTGCCGTTGCTAGCCTTGAAAAGTCGCGATTTGGGGAAGTAGGTGCGCACGCCAAGGTCGATTTCGTGGCTGTCTTTGACATTTAGGCGCAAGCCAAAGTTCGCATTTGCCGCGAAATTCGTGTAGCTGCGCTCGCCGTTTGACACTTCGTATTCCTTGCCGTTCGCCGCCCAAGTAACGCCGCCCACGCCCACGCCCAAATACAAGCCGTAGCTTGCGCTTTTTCTCTGCGCGAAGTTATAGAGCAAATCCGCGCCCACGAAGTAGTCGATGAAAGTCGTGTAGTAACTCTTGCCTGTGGTAGGGAAAACGGAGCTTGTGGCTTGTTGAGTGGCTGCTGTCAAAAGCGGTTCGGTGAGACTTGTCGGCGAGCTTTGCAGCATTCCTTTAATCGCCCCTTGAAGCCCCTCGCTATACCTCACATCCGTGAGCCTGCCGTGCCCCACGCCCACTTGGGCGTAAAAACGCGCCCCAAGGCTACGCTCGGCGTTGAAAAAGAGCTTGTAACCGCCCTTTATGGCGATACTTGGCATAAGATTGTCCGCCTTTATGTCGCCGCCGACACTGCCCATACCCGTCATATTGTAGGTAAGTTCTTGCTTGAATTTCACCTTGTTCGCTCCAAGCTCCACGCCCACAAAGGCACCGTCTCTCTCCGCGCCAAAGGCACTTTGCGCCGCCAAGCCCGCCAAAACACAGCCCATCAGGGCTTTTTTGAATGAAACCATAGTTTCTCCCTTTCGTTTAAAATAAAAACGCAAATTATAGCCAAAAATTCGTTAATCATTTTGTTAATCGCGCTAAAAATTTTAAATTTGGCTTGCGAAATTTAAATTCGCGCAAAAATTCACGCAAATTTTACGCTCAAATTTTTACGCCCTGCGCAAAAAATTTCGCAAATTTATCCACAAAACTATTTACACATTTTCAAAAACGCCGATATAGGTGCTGAGTCGAAGGAGCTGAGATGATTTCAGGCGTAAGTAATGCTTCGCTACTCATCGCTACGAGCGTGAATGCGCTCAAAGAGGCTATTGATTCGAACGAGGAAGCGTTGATGGGGCTCATAGACGCGGCTTCGGGTGGGGACAATGGTAGCGAGAGCGAAGGTTTAGACATTTATGCGTAAGAGTCCGCAAGGACTCTTGGTTTTTTTCTGCGTTTAAATTTTCAACGCTTAAATTTAAAATAAAATCCCAAATTTAAAAAGCAATGCCCTAAATTTCGTCATTTCGAGTAGTTTTAATACAAATAAAGCGAGTGCAGTGCGGCACAAAACGCGTTTAGGCAATGCAAATTTATAGTCACATTCCATTCGCAAAACATTAAATTTTTCGCCTTAAAATTCACGCCAAGAAACGATAAAACCCAAAAAAGCGTGAATTTTAAAGTTAAAAATATAAAAAAATTCACGCTTGCAACGAAAAAAGCGTGAATTTCGCGGTAAAAACGCAAAAAATTCACAAAAAAGGACGCAAAATGCAGTTTCAAACCGAGGTAAATCAACTCTTGCAGCTGATGATTCACTCCCTTTACTCAAACAAAGAAATTTTCCTGCGCGAGCTCATCTCAAACGCGAGCGATGCGCTTGACAAGCTGAGTTTTTTAAGCGTGAGCGATGATGCTTATAAGAAGCTGAAATTCGCCCCACGCATTGATATAAGGCTTGATGAGGGCGCAAAAACGCTCACCATCAGCGACAACGGCATAGGTATGAACGAGCAGGACTTAGCCGCGAACCTTGGCACCATCGCAAAGAGCGGCACGAAGGGCTTTTTGGAGAGTCTTAGTGGGGATGCGAAAAAGGACAGCCAGCTCATCGGGCAGTTTGGCGTGGGCTTTTACTCGGCTTTTATGGTGGCAAGTAGGGTTGAGGTTTTAAGCCGCAAGGCACTAGATAGCAACGCGTATTTGTGGAGCTCAGACGCTAGCGGCTATGAGATAAGCCCTGCTACAAGGGACTCACAAGGCACTACCATCACGCTGCACCTTAAAGATGAGGGCTTTTTGAATGCTTATCGCATAGAAAGTATCGTGGATAAATACTCTAATCACATTCAATTTCCTATATATATGGAAAAAACGCACTTTGAGGCTTTAAGCGAGGATGATAAAAAGGCGAAAAAAGAGCCAAAAAAAGAAGTAAAAATAGAGCAAATCAACGCCGCCACCGCACTTTGGCGGCAAAATAAGGCAAAAATAAAGGCAGAGGATTACGAGAAATTTTACGAGCAAAATTTCCACGACAGCCAAAAACCCCTGCTTTATATCCACACCAAAAGCGAGGGCAAATTTGAGTATAATTCTCTTTTTTTCGTCCCTGCCTCCGCGCCCTTTGATTTATACCGCGTGGATTATCAAAGTGGCTTGAAGCTCTATGTCAAGCGCGTTTTCATCACTGATGATGATAAAGAATTGCTGCCCACATACTTGCGATTTATGCGAGGCATTATCGATGTTGAGGACTTACCATTAAATGTCAGCCGCGAAATTTTGCAAGAAAATATCATCTTAAAAGCCGTCAAAGAGGCGAGTGTGAAGAAAATTTTGAGCGAATTTGCCAAGATGAAAGAAAACGACAGGGAAAAGTATAATGGCTTTTTTAGGCTCTTTGGCAGGGTTTTGAAAGAGGGGCTTTATGGCTGGGGGGCTGAACGCGAGGCTTTGCTAAATTTAATGCTATTTAAAAGCTCGAAAAATGGGGATTTAAACTCGCTTGCCGAATACAAAAGCCGAGTAAAAGGGGAGCAGAAAGAGATTTTTTATCTCACGGGCAGCAATGAAGGGCTTTTGCGAAACTCGCCCCTGCTTGAAAGCTACAAGGCAAGCGACACGGAAGTGCTGCTGCTTGATGATGAGATAGACGCCCTCATCGCGCCTAGTCTTGGCGAGTTTGAGGGGCTGAAATTCACGCCCATCAACCACGCCGAGAGTAAGGATGAGCTCAGCGAAGCCGAGAAAAACGCCTTTGCGCCGATTTTGGCAAAATTCAAAGAGCTTTTAAAGGATGAAGTGGAGGATGTGCGCGCGACTTCAAGGCTTGGGGCGAGCGTGGGCTGCATAGTTTATGACAAAAACAAGCCGGATTTTGCGATGCAGCAGCTTTTAAAGCAAATGGGGCAGGAGCAAAAAATCAAGCCCATTTTGGAGCTAAACCCCAAACACGAGATATTTGCGAGGCTTAAAAAAAGCGAAACCTACGCGGCGGATGTCGCCCAAATCGTGCTGGGTATGGCAAAATTGAGCGAGGGTGTGGGGATAGAGGAGCCAAGTGCCTTTAATGCGGCACTCAATAAAATTATTTTGAAAGCGTTGAGTTAAATTTTGTTTGAGAATTTGTGAATTTTGGTGTGAATTCCGTGAATTTTTAGCAAAAAATTCACGGAACTCTTTGAATTTTTGGCGTTTTGTGGTTTTTGAATTTACTTTACGGCTGCCGTTTTGATGGGCTTAGCTTGCGGCGATAAATCGATTTTTTGGGGCTTGACAAACTATTATGTTTAGTCTGCACCCCAAAAAATCGATTTCTCATCCACAATCGTCAGCCCGAGTTAGCGGCTTTTGTTTTGGCAAATTTATGAATTTTTGCGTAAATTTCGCCCAAAATTCGTCATTGCGAGCGGTTTTGAAAAAACCGCGTGGCAATCCACTATCGCGCAAAGCGTGATTTTTGGGGTAAAATTTACGCTAAAATTCACGGAAAAACGCTAACCAAAAGTTGAAAATAAGGACAAAAAAATGAGCTTTTACCTCTTAATCGCATCGATTAGTTTTTTACTTTTGTATTTTGCCGTGAAAAAATTCACGCTAAATATCGATGAGAACGCACTTTTGGAGAAACCAAAGGCGAGCATTTACCCTGAATTTTGCGATTTAATAAATGACAAAATCGTAGCCTTTAAAAAACAAGCACAAAGTTTTGAAAACGCCTTGCAAGATAACGAAAAAAAGGGCGAGTGCCTCGAAAAGCTAGGCGATTTGACGCGCCGCCTAACCTTTTTGCAGACTATGAATTTAAGCAAAAAAAACGACAGCGTCTGGCAAAGCGAGCTTTTTGGCTTTTTAAAAGAGCTTGAAAGCGTGGTGATTTCGCACTTTAAGGACGGCGAAAAAAAAGCTGATGAGTTAAGAAACGAACTCGCGAGAGAATTTAAAAGATTGCAAGAAAGGGCGTGAAAGCCCCTTGTGGCTTTTGGAATAGGGTAAATTTGCGAAAAAGCCGCCTACCAAGCCCTAAACCCCCTTCAAATCCCCCCGAAGTCTTAGCGAATTTAGCACCACGGTGATGGATGAAAAACTCATCGCAAGGGCTGCTAGGTGCGGCGTTAGCGTGAAATTTGATAAATTTAAAGCCCACGCACTCGCACTTTGCACGCCCATAAAGGCTGCTAAAAGGCTAACAAAGGCATTTGAGCTAGCCAAAATGTTCGCTAAGCCCGCAGCCACAGGGATGCAGCAGGCGTTGTAGAAAAACGCCCAGAAAAGGTTTTGCTTGATGACGCCAAAGGCTTTTTGCGAGAGTGCGAGCGCGTATTTTAGGGCGTTTAAGTCGTCTTTCATCAGCACGAAGTCCCCTGCGCCCTTTGCTAGCGCGCTGCCGCCGTTCATCGCAAAGCTAACGCTTGCAAGGCTGAGCGCGGCTGCATCGTTTATGCCGTCTCCGACAAAGGCGCAAACGCCCTTTTTTTGATACTCTTTAAGGCTTCCTAACTTGTCCTCGGGGCTTAAATTCGCCTTAAATTCGCTTATGCCGAGCGTTTTTGCGGCTAAATTCACGCTTTTTTCGTTGTCCCCGCTTAAAATCACGCATTTTTTGCCCTGTTTTTGCAAAAATTCCACGACACTTTTAGCTTCCTCGCGCAGTTCATTTGCAAGACACACCGCGCCTAGACAGAGCTTGTCTTTGGCAAAATACACTACCACAGGGGCTTGGGGCGCATTTTTTGCCACGAAGTCTCTATGTTTAGGGCTTATATCCACGCCGTGCTCTCTTAAAAGCGCCTCGTTGCCGGCTAGATAAAGCCCGCTTTCGCTTGCAAGGCTTAAACCACGGGCTACTATGCTTTTTAACTCGCCTTTAAGCTCTATTTTAGCGGCGTTTGCAGCGGCTATCGCCTTGGCTATGGGGTGAGAATTCAGCCTTTCAAGAGCACACAAAAGCTCAAAATCCTGCGCGGCAAGGTTGTGGGCGAAAACGCTTAAATTTTCCTTGCTCAAAGTGCCTGTTTTGTCGAATATGAAAAAATCCACCTTGCGCAAAAGCTCTAATGCTGCGGGGTTTTTGATGAGGATGGAGTGTCTAGTGGCGTTTGCTAGGCTTAAAACGAGGGCTATGGGCGTGGCAAGCCCCAAAGCACAGGGGCAAGAGATAAGCAGCACCGCGCTAGCGTGTAAAAATGCGCTATTTGCACCCTGCCGCAATGCCCAAAACACGAAAACGCCGAGTGCTAAAAGCAAAATCGCCCCCACAAAGTAGGCTGAAATAGTGTCCGCGAGCTTTGCGATGGGCATTTTGGCGTTGCTAGCCTTGAAAATCAAGTCCTTGATGAGCTCTAACTTGCTATCCATCGCACTTTTGCTCGCGCTTACCACGAGTGCGCCGCTCACTACTAGTGCGCCGGAGTCGATTTCATCGCCGCTTTGCTTGATGACGGGGGCGAATTCGCCGTTTAGCGCGCTTAAATCCACCTCCGCTCTGCCCTCGACTACCACCCCATCGACACTCAGGCTCTCTCCGTCCCTCACAAGCACCATATCGCCGGCTTTTACAAAGGATGAGGGCGTTTCAACAAAGCTCCCACCGCTATCTTTCACGCGCGACACCTTTATATCAAGGCTTAGTAGCGAATTTTCGCTTTGTTTTGCCTTAAATTTGGCGTTTTCCTCCAAAAATTTGCCAAAAAGCACGAAGGACACTATCATACTCGCCTCCGCGAAGTATAAATGTGCCTCAAACGCCCCAAAGAACGCTAAAAACGAATATAAAATCGCGCAAAAACTGCCCAGTGCCACGAGGGTGTTCATATCGAGTGCGCCGTGGGCGAGTGCTGCAAATGCCCTTGTGTAGAAGCTTCGCCCGCAGTAAAACACGCCAAAGCAGCCAAGCAAGGCTTGCGCTAGGGCTGAGCCGTGCGCAAAGCTCATTAAAATCATAGCTAGCGCACTTACGCAGATGCTTAAAATGAGGTTGTAGCGGAGTTTGAGCAGCTCTTTTTGCTTAAATTCCCCCACGCTTTCATTGTCTTGGAGGATTTCATAGCCTAGGGACTCGATTTTACGGACTATCTCGCCCCTTAACTCCGCGCTATCTACCAAAAATACGCCACTTGCGTTGAGATAAGACACGCTAGCGTCTTGCACGCCTTTTATCTTGCGCGTGAGCCTTTCTATGGCGTTTGAGCAATTGACGCAACTCATTTTGCCGATTTTTAACCGCAATTCTTGCATAAATTTCCTTGCTGGTGCTTATTTTGACTTAAATTTTAGCCGTGAGAGCTTGGTAAAATAGGCTTTTATTAGTATTTGAATTTATAAAAAGCCCATTTCACAGCCTTTTTCACCTCAAAACTCTTTGATAACGCTGAAATTTAGCTCTTTTAAAGCCTCTTTTAGCTCGCTAATCCTGCTCTCATCGATATTTAGCGAGATGGTTCGTGGATTTACACTCATATCCACGGCGATTTCGCCAAAGTCGCCTTTGAGCGAGTTTTTGATGAGGTTCGCGCAGTTTTCGCATTTGACATTTTCCACTTGAAATTTACGCATTTTTTGTCCTTTGTGTTGAATTTTCTTTTTTAAAAAGTGTTGAAATTTAAGAAAAATTTAAAAGCAAAATCAAAGCTCCAAATTTTACTCAACGCGGTTGCCTTTGAGAGAAACTTAATCCGCTTATGTGGATTTTTTCTTTCGCGTCATTGCGTTTCGCTTCATTTTGTGCTTTGATTTTGCGAAATTTACACCGCTCAACACTTTTTTAAAAAAAAGTTAAAAAATTTCAAATTTCAGCCCAAATCTCACTCCCTCACCACAACCTTGTCCAAATCCCTAAAATAAAACACATTCGTTCCGTTTTCATAGCCGTAGTCAAGCCGCATTTTGTGGGCTTCTAAAATGGTGCTGACTATGTAAAGTCCCAAGCCAAAGCTGTCTTTTTTGTTGCCCCCTTGCACGAAAGCCTGTGTGTAGTAGTCTAGCTTTTCTTGTAGTGCTTTGCCGCGGTTTTTAAAGCTGATGAAATGCTGATTTATATGCACTTGCACGAAGGCGTCCTCGCTGTGTTTTATGCCATTGTCTATCATATTTTTGATAGCCGTTGTAAATAATTTAAAATCCACGCTCACAAAAAAGCTTTCCTCCATAAAAATTTGAATGTTGCTATCATTATTCATAGCGATTTCCTTCGCCTCGTCCATAATGTCCAAAATGTTGTATTTATTACGGTTCACAAAGGTTGCCCCGCTCGTTATCTGCTCTATGGCGGCGAATTCATTGATGAGGGTTTCAAGGCGCGTGAAAGTGCCTTTGAGCCGCTCTTTGTGCTTTTCATCGCCCTCTATCATTTCTATGGTAATAAGCCCTTTTGTGATAGGGGTTTTCAGTTCGTGCATTATATTTCTTATGAAAAACTGCCGCGAGCGGTTTAGCTTTTTTATCTGCGTAATCGCCTGATAAAAGGCGCTTGCGACCTGTGAAATTTCATCATTGCCATCGCTAATGTCGTGCACCTCATCAAGTCGGTTTTGGGCGAATTTATTTATCTCGCGGCGCAGTAAATTCAGCGGGCGCAGCTTGCGAAGTATGAAAAGATAAAGCACCACATACAAAAACACTATGCTGACGGCTAAAAGTTTGATATAAAAATACCTATAACTTTGATAATCCTTATCCTTATAAATGTAAAGTCTGCCGCGATGGACGATTTTTAGGTAGTTTTCGCGCGCGTAGGTAATGATTTCGATGAAGCCCGTGTTTGTGGGCACTTTTGCGAGGGATTCGCCGCGGAAAATCACCCTGTGCATCTCGCTAGAATCAGTAAGCAAGGGCATTTTGTAGTTGCGCGTTTGCTCGTTAAATTCACGCTCGCCGATGAAGCCGTTTAGCAAATTTAGCCGCGCGTTTGCGATGAGCGAGTATTTGGAATTTAGCTCGTTCGTGTAGTTTTGCTGGTCGTATTGTATGAGCCACAAAAACGCCAAAATCGCGCTGACTATGGCGAACACGAATATGAAAGTTATCGTTACAAATATCGATGACTTCATTGCGTGAGCTTATAGCCTATGCCGCGAATCGAGTGAATGTAGCGTGGTTCTTTGGGGTCATCGCCCATTTTCTGCCGAATGCGGCTGATAATGACATCAATGCTTTTATTCGAGCTGTCCTCGCTTATGCTAGTGCAGTTATAGACGAGTTCCTCGCGGCTTACCACGCCGCCTTCTTTTTTGATGAGATAGCTTAAAATGTCAAATTCAGCGTTTGTCAGCACCACTTCCTCGCCCTTCATCGTGATAATGTGTTTAAATTGGTCATACACCAAATCTTTCACAGACTCGGCGAGGGCTTTTTTCGTGGTGTTTATGCGGCGCAAGTGGCTTTTTATGCGAGCTTGCAGCTCTTTTGGGTTGTAAGGCTTTGGTAGGTAGTCATCCGCGCCGAGTTCAAGGGCATTTACCTTGTCCGTAATGTCGCTGCGCGCGCTTGAAATGATGATGGGCGTGTCGTAGTTTTTGCGAATTTCCTCGCAAACTTCGAGCCCATCGAGTCCGGGCAGAGTCAAATCCAAAATGATGAGCTGATATTCCTTCAAAGCGAGCTTTGAAAGCCCTATATAAGGCTCGTGGGCTATATCAACCTTCATCTCAAATTGTTCCAAATACTCCGCGATAATCTCCGCAAGCTCCATATCGTCCTCAATCATCAATATATGGACGATTTCCTCTTTGCTCGCGTCTTTGCCGTCTTTTGCGCCCTTTGTGCCGTCTTTTTTAGCGGCGTTTGTGGCATCTTTTTGGCTAGTGTTCGCGCCGTCTTTTGTTCCGTCTTTAATGGCACTCGCGCTGTCCTTTTGACTAGTGTTCGCGCCGTCTTTGCCGTCCTTTTGGCTAGCATTTACGCTATCTTGCTTAATGCCGTTTGTGCTATCTTGCTTGGCGGCGTTTTTGATGGCAGTCTCGCTATCTTGTTTGCTAGCATTTTTGATGGCGTTTGCGCTATTTTTGGCGGTATCTTTGCCACTCTCTTGCTTGATAGCGTCCTTTGCGCCGCCTTTTTGCATAGCGTTCGCACTATCTTTTTTCATAGCGTTCGCGCCGTCCTTTTTGCCGCTATTTTGCTTAATGGCAACTTTGCCGCTGTTTTGTTTGATGGCGTCTTTCATATCCGTCCTCCCATAAAATTTGG
This sequence comes from Campylobacteraceae bacterium, assembly GCA_963651895.1. Lineage (GTDB taxonomy): Bacteria > Campylobacterota > Campylobacteria > Campylobacterales > Campylobacteraceae > Campylobacter_D. The sequence continues at coordinate 14,699 of CAVJSG010000002.1, read as the reverse complement.
CTAATTGTAAAACAAGAATTTCAACAAAAAAGAAATTTTGGGGGAAATTTGGCTAAATTTTGAATTTTGTGGGCGAAATTTAGGCGAAAATTTAAATTTAGGGGGAAATTTTGACTCGTCATTGCGAGAATTTGCGTAGCAAATTCGAAGCAATCCACGAAAACAGACGAATTTGCCATTATGGATTGCTTCGCGGTTTTTAAAAACCGCTCGCAATGACGGACTATCCTTTGGCAAAAGGCTTTTTCACCAAAATATAAACCACACTTAAAAGCACCACGAAGGCGATGATGGCGATGAGGATTTCGTGCAAATACACCTTTAAAACTTCCTCGTTTTCGCCCACGAAATAGCCCAAAGCCACGAGGATGCTTACCCAAAGTGCGCTGCCAAGTGCGGTGAAAAGGACAAAGCGGGGCAAATTCATACGCACCAAGCCCGCGGGCATAGAGATGTATTGGCGGATGCCCGGCAGCAAGCGGCAGGTAAAGGTCGAAAACTCGCCGTGTTTGTTGAAAAACGCCTCGAATTTGGCAAATTTCGCCTCCGTGATACCCACGAATCTGCCCCATTTTAGCACGAAGGCGCGCCCCCAAAAATAGCAAATGCCGTAATTTATAAGTGCGCCTAGCACTGAGCCCAGCACCCCGCAAAGCACGGCGGCAATGGCGTTCATCTCGCCTTTTTGCGCAAGATACCCAGCGGGTATCATCACAACCTCGCTTGGAAAGGGGATGAAGCAGCTTTCAAGCGTCATACCTATGATGATGCCCACATAGCCGAGCTCGCGGGCTAAATTTAAGAGTAAATTTATGAAATTTTCTAGCATTTTTCGCCTTTTTTGAATTTTAGGCTGAATTTTACTTGAAATTCTTTAAGGGTTGATTTCAGGGCGGCAAAAATAGGAATTGTCATTAAGAAAAGTGCAAAAAACGCTATTTTGCACATTGTGGATTGCTTCGGCGTTTTTAACGCCTCGCAATGACGGAATTTTGCAAAAAAATTCACAAAATTTCACGCTTTGCAAACTCTAACAGCCCACAAAGTATGGATTACCACGCGGTTTTTTCAAAACCGCTCACAATGACGACTTGTCGATACGCGCAAAACATTTCTAAAAATTCAACGCTTTATTAGAAAAAAGCCATAAAAAAAGCCCCAAATTTTTAGATTTGGGGCTTTTGAGTTAGGCTGCATTCTTTTAAATTCAGCCTAACTTCGGCTTGGCAAAAACTATTTCTTATCCATTACAGAGTAGTTGTAAGGACGAGTGTTTTTGTCAAAATCCATCAAATTCGCAGGGGCTGCGCCGTTGATGTTGTCGTGCTCGTAGTAGCGTTCGCCAGCCTTGTGAGTGCCAGCACCATCTCGCTTGTTGATTTCCTTAGCGTAGCGGATGTCGCCTGCTGGCACGCCGCTTAAATCAGCCGCTAGCTTTTGGTTATCTTTTTGCAAGTCCTCAAAGCCGATGTTTGAAGCGGTGAAGGCTATGCCGTTTGCCGCTGCGATTTCAGCTAGTTTTGTTTGTCCTTGGCGGGCAAGCTCGACAGCTTGTAAAAGCATTCTTGACGCCTCGCGTGGGTTGTGGAAACCTGTGGAGTTTTCAGCACCCACGAAGTCGCCTCTCATTTGAGCGCGGCGGTGAAGTTCAAGCACCTCTTTTAGCGCGGCGGTGATTTTCTTATCATCTGCCTTGCCATCAGTTTGATACTCTGCCTTTTTTCCAAGCTCTGTGCGGACATTTTTAATATCCACTATCAAGCTAACGCTTGCATACTCGGCACTTCTTAAATCAAAGCCCACTGACTTTTGAATGTCAAGGATTTGAGCTTTAAGATAGCTTTCGCTTTGAGTGTGGCAGCTTTTGCACGCTGCGTTTATGTCTTGTAGGGGCGAGGTGATGTTGTGTTGAGTCATCTTCGCTGAGCCCTTGCGGACATAAGGCATATGGCAATCCGCGCAAGTTACGCCATTTGCAGCGTGCACGCCGCCGCTAAATAGCTCATACTCGGGGTGTTGAATTTTCAGCATAGGCGCTTTTGTAACCTTGTGTCCCCAGTCTTGTGGGAATATGTCGCGGACTTTGTTGTAATAATCCTCGAACATTTCGATGCGGAAAGGTTGTCCCTTTTTCCACTCAGCCCAAGGGAAGGCTAGCACTTGTCCTGCTACTTCTATCTCGGTAGGCTTGTTGCCATCTCTCCAAGAGTCGAATTCATCGTAGGTTTTTTGAGTGCCGTTAAACCACTTCTTGCTTGGGTCGCTAGCTATGCTTTCGCCCATTACCTTGACTTTTGAGCCTGTTGGCTTGAAGTAGTATTCCACGTGGCATTGTGCGCACACCATACTTCTCATTTCCTCGCGGCTTGCCTTGATGCCTGTTACAGGGTCTTTCTCATAGCCGCGTGATGCGAAGGCTTCGATGGCTGATGGGCGAGTGATGCGAAGCTGCATATCGTTTGGATTATGGCAATCTGCGCAGGTGGTGCCCATTCTTTTGCCGCCGTGAGGTCCGCTGTGTTTTTCGATTTGCTCAGGTGTGAGGCTTGCAAATTCAGGCTTGTTGTAATCCACGACTTTTTTAGGATCAACTGAGCCATCATCATTCACAACAGGGACATTTTTAATCATAGTCCAGTATTTAGTTGAACTAAACACCTCAAAGTCCCCGCCCGCAGCGTTATCAATAAGCCACTTTGTCCAGCCGCTGTGGCAAGTCATACAGGCAGCAGGTTGTCCGCCAAATGCGCCAAAGCCGTTGGAATTCAAGAAATCTTTGTTATTTCTTGCAGTGTCCATTTGATCGACTTGAATCCAAAAGTGCCCGCGCTCCTCGTTAGCGTCTATGGAGAATGGATAGCCAGCCCATAGAATTTTCAGCTGTGGATAGCGGATGAGCTTTGAGTATGCAAGGCTGCCGCCGTATTCGGTAGCTGTGGGAGGATTTTTCTCAGCCGCTGTGTGCATATCAAGATGCTCGGGGAAATTCTTGCCCCATTGGTCAAAAGATGGGCTCATATCGCTCATCTCAACTAAGCCCTTTGACACGATGGGTTGCCCCGGATTAGCTGCTTTTTTGCCGCTAACATCGCTGTTAAGCCAAAAGACGCCGGCTATTACTAGCACCAAAACTACGATGAGAACCATAGTAGTGTTCTTGTTCATTTTTTCTCCTTAATGTTGGTTTAAAAATCTCGTTTATGACCCACGCCCTTGTGGCAGGAAACGCATTTAAGCGCGTTGGTATTGTGTGAGTCAAGTGTCGCATTCACAACTGATGCTGCCATTTCGCTATGACAGCGGATGCAGTTGTTTTGCACCCAGCCTTTTGTGTTTTCATTCGCGCTAAGATGCTGTGGCAACTTATCGAGATTGAAAGTAAAGGCATACGCGTGTCCGACCCCGCTTTTTGCTTTGGCAACCCACTTGCTCACCGCGCTGTCGTGCGGCACGTGGCAGTCGTTGCAAGTCGCTTTGGGCTTGCCATCTACCATCCGTGAGTGCGAAGCCTTGCCGTAATCATAATACACATCATTCATAATGTGGCAATTATTACAGGCTGCGCTATCATCAGATAGGTATGAGAAGCCGTTTGCGTTGTAGAAGGTGTAAAGCACCGCTACAACAAAGACAAAAAGCAAGACAACAAAAAACCCTAACAGGTTGTTTTTTTGTTTCAAGCTACCTCCTTTTGGTTTGGTATAACACAAGTGTTTAGATTGCGTTGGGGAATTATACTACAAATACCTTAAAATAAAATTAAAGACTATTTTTAGGTTAAACAGCTTTTAAACGCTTATTAAATCGCGCTTTGAAAGGGGTTCATTTACTTTTGGGCGAAAAAATTTTTTTAAATTTTTCAAAAATTTCATAATATCACGCAAATAAACTTTGAAATGGGTTTGTAAATTTAGCATTTTTATCGCAAATTCAC
>CAVJSG010000002.1:0-10755 GCA_963651895.1 Campylobacteraceae bacterium | reverse complement strand
CAATTCACACATTTAGGCTACACTTTCGCTAATTTTTTACAAAAAGGACGAAAAAGTGGAATTTTCAAGCTTAAAAGAAAGGCTAAAAGCCTTTAAATTCAAAATGCCAAGCAAGGCACCACGCAAAAAGCTCGTTATTTTGGGCGTTTTGGCTGTGGTGCTTTTGCTTGCGCTTTATCTTGCCTTTTTCAAAAAAGACGACAAGGCGCAGCTCATCACGCAAAGCGTAAAACGCGTAAATATCGAGCAGAGCATCGAGGCTGTGGGCGAGGTTTATGCCAAAGAGCAAGTGGATGTGGGCGCGCAGGTGAGTGGGCAAATCACAAAGCTTTATGTGCAAATCGGCGACAGGGTGAAGGTGGGGGATTTGATAGCCCAGATTGACAAGGACAAGCAGCAAAACGAGCTAGACATTACCAAGGCGCAGTTAGAGAGTGCGAAAACGAATTTAGAAAGCAAGCAAGTCGCCCTTGAAATCGCGCAGTCGCAGTATAAACGCGAGCAGCAGCTTTACAACAACAAAGCCACGAGTTTGGAAAATCTCGAAACCCTAAAAAACAACTACTACACGCTCAAAGCAAATGTCGCGGAGCTGAATTCTCAAATAGTCCAGCTTGAAATTTCGCTCAAAAACGCCGAAAAAGATTTGGGCTACACCACCATTACCGCGCCTATGGAGGGCGTCATCATCAATGTCGCAGTGGATGAGGGGCAGACGGTTAATGCCGCGCAAAACACGCCTACCATTGTGAAAGTGGCGAATTTAGACGAGATGGAGATTCGTATGGAAATCGCTGAGGCTGATGTGAGCAAAATCAAAGTCGGCACGCCCGTGAAATTTAGCATCCTAAACGAGCCTGACACCAAATACGATGCGAGCATTTCAAGCATAGACCCCGCAAACACCACGACAAGCGATGCGACTTCAAATTCAAGCAGCACGAGTAGCAGTAGCAGTAGCGCGATTTACTACTACGCCAAGGTTTTTGTGAAAAATAAGGACAATTTCTTACGCATAGGAATGAGCGTGGAAAACTCAATCGTCATCGCAAGTGCCGCGGATGCCGTTGCCGTGCCAACTTATGCTATCAAAAACGACCGCGGGGGCTATTATGTCGAGCTTTTAAAGGGTGGGCAAGTGGCGAAAAGCTATGTGAAAATCGGTATAAAAGATAGCGTGAATTCACAGATTTTAGAGGGCGTGAGCGAGGGGGATTTGCTTGTTTTATCAGGCGGAGGCGCGGCTTCAAAAAGCAGTAATGGCGGCGGACCGGGCGGACCTCCGCCGTTTTGATTTTAGTAAAAATTTGGCGTGAAATTTGGGAATTTTTTGTGAATTTAAGGCGAAAATTCACGGAAATTTGTGAATTTTCTAGGGAAATTCACGCATTTTTCACAAGTGGCGTGAAATTTGGGGGTAGAGTGTCATTGCGAGCGGTTTTGAAAAAAACCGCGTGGCAATCCATTATTTAAACGGCTGTCGTCTTTGCCATTTTTAGAAACGCTTTTTAAATTTACGCCTTTCTTAAAAATGGTAAATTTAACAGCTTTTTAAACAATGGATTGCCACGCCTTTGCTAACGCAAGCGCAAAGGCTCGCAATGACAGGTTTTTGTGAATTTTTGCGTGAATTTGAGCCAAAATTCACGGAATTTAAGCAAATTTTGTGCGAAATTCACGCGCGAAGCGCGTTTTAAGCGACATTTGACAAAAAAGGCAAAATGAATGATACACTTGGCTAATATCAAAAAACACATCGGGCAAACGAACATTCTAAAAGGCATAAATTTGCACATAAAAAAGGGCGAATTTGTCGCCATCATCGGGCAAAGCGGCAGTGGCAAAACCACGCTTTTAAACATCATCGGCACGCTCGATGAGCCAAGCAGCGGCTCTTATATCTTTGAAAACTACGAGGTTACGCGGCTGAATGCGGATGAAAAATCGCGGCTGAGGCGCGAAAAAATCGGCTTTATCTTTCAACGCTACAACCTTTTAAGCCTAATGAGTGCGCGCGAAAATGTCGCCCTGCCGGCTATCTACGCAGGCAAGCGCACAAATGAGCGCAACGAGCGGGCGCGGCAAATTTTAAGCGATTTGGAGCTTGGCGAAAAGCTCTTTTCCAAGCCCACCGAGCTTAGCGGCGGGCAGCAGCAGCGCGTAAGCATTGCTAGGGCACTTATGAACGGCGGCGATTTGATACTAGCCGATGAGCCCACAGGCGCGCTTGATAGCAAAAGTGGCATTATGGTGCTTGAAATCCTGCAACGCCTAAACAAAGCCGGGCACACCATAGTTTTAGTAACCCACGACCCGAGCATCGCCGCGAAGGCTAGGCGGATTATCGAAATCAAGGACGGCGAGATTATCAGGGATAGCGCGGAGAATTTGGGCGAAAATTTGCAAAAAACCTCTGCCGCTGTGAATTTAATCGCAAATTCAGCTCAAAATTCACAAAATTCCGTGAATTTAAGCCCCAAAATTCAGCTCAAAACTATGCCCAAAGAAATCAAAACCCTGCATTTGCTTAAAAACCAAGCCTTAGAATGCCTTAAAATCGCCTATTCATCGATACTAGCGCACAAGTTGCGCTCGCTACTTACGATGCTAGGCATTATAATAGGCATAGCCTCAGTGGTAAGTGTCGTTGCGTTGGGGCTTGGCTCGCAAAAGCAAATTTTAGATAGCATTTCGCGGCTTGGCACAAACACCATAGAAATCCGCGGCGGCAGGGGTTATGGCGACATTCGCGCGGGCAAGGTGAAGCTGGCTTTAAGCGATTTAGCCGCCCTTAAAAGCCTGCCATATCTCGAATCCGTGGAAGCCCAAGATGGCACAAGCGGCGTGGTAACCTACGCTAGCGTCTCTTTGAGTGCGAAAATGGAAAGCGGCGGCGTGAATTTATTTAGCATTAAGGGACTTACGCTTGATTATGGGCGTTTGTTTAACCAAGAGGAAGTGGATAGCTCGGCAAATGTGGCTGTGCTTGATATAAATGGGCGAAATAGGCTATTTGCGGGCGTGCCGGACAATGAAATTTTGGGCAAAAGCGTGATTTTTTCCAAACAGCCCTTTCGCATAATAGGCGTTTTAAAAAAGGACCCTAGAAAGCCTGAAAGCGACATTACCATAAAGCTTTACACGCCCTATACTACGCTTAAAAACAAGGTTACGGGTTCGCGCGTTGTCGAGCAAATCGTGGCAAAAGTCAGCGACAACGCAAGCCCCGCGTTAGCCGAGGAAGCGATGATGCGCACCCTTGAAATAAAACGCGGCAAAAAGGATTTTTACGCCATAAATTCGGACTCCATTAGGCAGTCGATAGAGGAAAACACGCGCACGATGACGATTTTAATCACCTCCATCGCCATCATCGCCCTGATAGTCGGTGGCATAGGCGTTATGAACATTATGATAGTATCAGTTAGCGAGCGCACAAGGGAAATCGGCATTCGTATGGCTATCGGGGCGCGAAAAGAGGACATTTTGTTTCAATTTCTCATCGAAGCCATAATGATATGTATGATAGGCGCGGTTTTGGGCGTGGGGCTGAGTTTTGTCATAGTCGCCGCCTTTAATGCCGTGAGCAGCGATTTTTTAATGATAATTTCAAGCGGTTCTGTGGTGCTGGGGCTTGTGAGTTCGGTAGCCATAGGGGTGATTTTTGGCTTTTTCCCCGCCAAAAACGCAGCGAATTTAAACCCCATAAATGCTTTATCTAAGGAGTAAAAATGTTTAAAAATTTGAATTTTTGTAAAAATTTCGCGGCTTTTGGGCTGAATTTTTCGCCTTTTTTGTCAAAATTCACGCCTTTGCGCGTGAATTTCACGCGGCTTTTTGCGGTTTTTTTCGTGGCGTTTTTGGTGCTGAATTTAAGCGGCTGCGCCGATAAATTCGACTCTTACGCAAGGGCGAAAAACCAAACTATGCACACGCAAAATGCCTTGCAGGGAAGCGAGTGGTGGAGGGCTTACAAAAACAGCGCGCTGAATGATTTAGTGGCGAAAATGCTCGAAAACAACGCGGATTTAAATGTCGCCCGCTACACCTTTTTATCCGCCGTGGCGCGTTATAAGCTCATAAATTTTGATATGTATCCAAATTTAAGCGCGAATTTAAGCGCATCTTTGGCGCGAGATTTATACCGCGGTGAGCGCAGCAATGCCTTTTCAAACGCCCTAAATTTAAGCTACGAGCTTGATATTTACGGCAAGGTGCGCGACTCCAAAAGCTCGGCTGAATTCAGCGCGAGGGCTAGCCTTTATGATTTGGAAAGCCTAAAACTCAGCCTCATAAATTCCACTATAAACTACGCCTTTGATTTGGTGTATTTTAATGATGTGGAAAAACTTTTAAACGAATACATAGCAAATTTGGAGGAATCGCAGAAAATTTATGGGCTTAAATACCGCTATGGGCGCGTGGAGGAATTAGATTTATTAAATATCGAGCAAAGCCTGCTAAACGCCAAGCAAAATTTGCTCTCAAACGCGCAAAATAGGGAGTTAATCATAAAAAATTTACAAGACTTACTCGGCAAAAAGGCGAATTTTTCGGTGCTTGAAAAGCTGCAAAAGCTCTCTTTAAGCGATTTTAAGGAACTTGGCGTGGATTTTAATGTCTCCACAGACATTTTCGCAAACCGCCCTGATGTAAAATCCAAGGCAAGCTCGCTGAATTCAGCATTTAAGGACTATAAATCAATGCAAAAGTCTATGTATCCAAGCATTTCTTTGGGCGGCTCGCTGAGTGGCAGCGATAAAAATTTCGCCGATAGTTTCAAACTGCTGAATTTAGGCGGCACGCTTCAAATTTCCCTGCCCTTTTTGGACTACGGGCGCGTTCGCCAAAACATACAAGTCTCACGCTTTGAGTATGAAAGCCGCAAAATAAGCTACGAGCAGGCTTTGCAAGCTGCCATAAACGAGTTTTACGCCTGCTTTAAGGACTATGAATTCAACACCAAACTTTATGAAAACATAAAAATCATCAACGCCAAGCAAGAGCAAATCACGCAGGCTTATTTGCAAAAATACGAATTTGGGCGCGCTGAGATGAAGGATTATTTGGACGCGAAAAACAGCTTCATCAACAGCTCGCAAGAGATTTTGCGCTCACGGCTAAACTTGCTAAAAACCATAAATTCTTATTATCAAATCACAACGATTTCGCAGGATGAGGACGAGTGAATTTAGCTTTTGTGTTACAAATTTAAAACAAATTCAAAAAATTTACCAAAATGTGATAGAATTCAGCAATTTTTTAGAAAAATTATCTATAATTATGATAAAAATTTAAATTGTTCTAAAATTTATCATTAAAGAAAGGGGGAATTTGCTATGCAAATTCAAGATTTTGACGCTCGTTTAAACGAGCTAGAAAGGCTTCCTGCGCTGAATTCGCAACGCTCGATTAAGCAGGCTTTAAGCGAGGCGGGTTTTTCGCGTAGGGATTTTATGAAGTGGGCGGGGGCGATGACGGCGTTTATGGCGCTGCCAGCTACCTTTGCGCCTGTGGTTGCAAGGGCTGCTGAGCTTGCAGACCGCGTGCCTGTGGTGTGGCTGCATATGGCAGAATGCACCGGATGCAGCGAGAGCTTGCTTCGCAGCGACACGCCGACTATCGATAGTCTGATATTCGACCATATCTCGCTTGAATATCACGAAACCGTGATGGCAGCAAGCGGCTGGCAGGCTGAACAAAACCTCGAAAACGCGATGAAAAAGCACAAGGGCAACTATGTGCTTATGGTCGAGGGCGGAATTCCCACAGGCAGCACCGAAAACTACTTGACTTTGGGCGCACACGGCAAAACGGGCGCGCAAATCGCAAAAGAGGCTGCGGATAACGCGGGCATCATACTTGCCATCGGCGCCTGTTCTAGCTTTGGGGGAATTCAAGCTGCCAAGCCAAATCCAAGCAATGCCAAGCCTTTAAGCAAGGTAACAAATAAGCAAGTCATCAATGTCCCCGGCTGTCCGCCAAATGAGAAAAACATAGTGGGCAATGTCTTGCAGTTCTTGCTTTTTGGCGAAAAACCAGCTCTCGATGTCTATAACCGCCCAAAATGGGCTTATGGAATGCGCATCCACGATATGTGCGAGAGGCGCGGACGCTTTGACGCGGGTGAATTTGTGGAAAAATTCGGCGATGAGGGCGCGAAAAACGGCTACTGCTTGTTTAAAGTGGGCTGTAAGGGTCCTTACACCTTTAACAACTGCTCACGCGAGCGTTTCAACTCACATACTTCGTGGCCCATCCAAGCAGGGCACGGCTGTATAGGCTGTTCGGAGCCAAATTTCTGGGATGCTATGCAACCCTTTGAGGAGCCTATGGCATCGCGTAGATTTGACACGGTCTTTGGCTCGGGGGCTGACGCCGTAGCTGATAAAATCGGCATAGGCGTGCTATGTCTAACAGGCGTTGCCATCGCAGCCCACGCGGCTGTCGCTTCGTTTAAGAAAAGTGAGGAGTAAAAATGTCAAAGATTATCGTAGATCCCATCACCCGCATAGAGGGGCATTTGAGGGTAGAAGTAGTAGTGGATGAAAACAATGTCGTCAAGGAAGCCTACGCAGGCTCGACTCTGTGGCGTGGCATCGAAACCATAGTAAAAGGGCGCGACCCACGCGATGTGGGATTTATGACACAGCGAATTTGCGGCGTTTGCACCTATTCGCACTATAAGGCTGGCATTATGGCTGTGGAGGATGCCCTTGGCATCACGCCGCCACTAAATGCCATTTTAACGCGCACTTTAATGAACGCCGCGCTTTTCTTGCACGACCATCCTGTGCATTTTTATCAACTGCACGGGCTTGATTTTGTGGATATCGTAAGTGCTTTGAGTGCGGATGTCAAAAAAGCGAGCGATGAAGCCTTTAAATATACCGAAAATCCCATCGCAACGGGCGCGGATAAGCTTTTAGAGGTGCAAAAAAAGGTGAAAACCTTTGTGGAAAAGGGAAATTTAGGACCCTTTGCTAACGCCTACTACGGACACCCCACTTATCACTTAACGCCTGAGCAGAATTTAATCGCGCTCTCGCATTATTTGGAGTGCTTGAATGTGCAACGCGAGGCGGCAAAGGCTATGGCGATACTTGGCTCAAAGCAACCTCACCCACAAAGCCTTACCGTGGGCGGCGTTACTTGTGTGATGGATTTATTAAGCCCTGCTAGAATGGGCGAATTTGCCGAAAAGATAAAAGAGGTCGCAGATTTCGTAAATCGCGCTTATTACCCTGACTTGCTAATGGCTGGCAAGGCTTATGCGGGCGAAAAAAGCGTGCTAAACGATGTGGGCGTGCCAAATTTGCTTACTTTCCAAGAATTTCAACTCGGCGCAAACGACTGGCTTTTTGAAAGCGGCTACATTAAGAATGGCGACATTTCCAAGGTCTATGAAGTCGATGAAGCCGCCATCACCGAGGAGGCAACGCACGCGTGGTATAAAAATGACGCGGCACTTCACCCCTACGAGGGACAAACCGAGCCAAACTACACAGGGCTAAAAGACGGCACGAGCATAGGACCGGATGGCAAAGAAGTGCATAGCAAAGTCTTTGACACCGCTGGCAAATACAGCTGGATAAAGGCACCTCGCTATCAAGGCGAGCCCGCCCAAGTAGGACCACTCGCAAACATAGTGGTAAATTACGCCAAGGGCAATGAACGCGTGGTGAAAGTGGTAAATCAGTTCTTAAAAGACTCTGGCTTGCCGCTAGGCGTGGTGCTTAGCACACTCGGGCGCACCGCCACTCGCTGCATAGAAGCCAAAGTCATAGCCGACAACATACTCACCGCCTTTAACGCCTTAATCGAAAATTTAAAGGTTGATGAGAGCACCTGCGCGCCTTATGTTATCGATAAAAACAAAGAGTATAAGGGGCGCTACATAGGGCATGTGCCACGCGGCGTTTTAAGCCACTGGTGCCGCATCAAAAACGGCGTCATCGAAAACTGGCAAGCCGTGGTGCCTAGCACTTGGAACGCCTCGCCAAAGGACGCCAATGGCGTGGGCGGCAGCTACGAGCAGTGTTTGATAGGGCTAAAAATCGCCGATGTCAAGCAGCCGCTTGAAATCATTCGCAAAATTCACAGCTACGACCCTTGCATAGCCTGCGCTGTGCATATTATGGACACCAAGGGTAATGATTTGAGCGAATACAAGGTAAATGTGTAAGGGGGTGTCTATGCAAAATGCAGTTTCCAAACACCAAGCGGTGTATGAATTTAGCGTAGGCACGCGCCTAACGCATTGGCTGAGGGTCATTAGCATCATCATCCTCGTAGGCACGGGCTTTTATTTGTCCTTTGCCTTTCACAGCCCTATGCCATCAAATGGCGAGCCTGTGAGCTTTATGCAGGCAAAATACCGCTTCGCCCACGAGGTAGCGGGCTTTGTGCTTATCGCTTGCATCATCTTTAAATGCTATCTCTTTTTCACCGACAGAGTCAGCAGCAGAGAGAGGATAAGTCTTGAAAATGTGCGAAGCGGTAAAATTTGGCTTGAACAAATCAAATTTTATCTTTTTTTGGGCAAGCACCCCAAAATCAAAGGCGTGTATAACCCGCTGCAATTCGTCAGCTACACCCTCTTTTACCTAGTCATCTTTGGCATCATCATCACAGGGCTCATACTCTATGCGCACAGCTACCACGAGGGACTTGGCGGGCTTTTAAGCGTGCTACGCCCCATAGAAGCGTGGCTTGGTGGGCTGGCTGAGGTGCGTGTGTGGCATCACATTCTAATGTGGGCTGTGCTCTTTTTCGTGTGCGTGCATATCTATATGGCGGTGTTTAACACGATTAAGGGCAGGGACGGCGCGATAGATGCGATATTTGGCGGTTACCGTTTTGAAAAGGACGAGGGTAGGTGAGGCTTCTCGTGCTTGGCGTGGGCAACATTATGTTTGCCGATGAGGGTTTGGGCGTGCATTTGTGTAAAATGCTCGCCGCAAACTATGAATTTAAGCACCCAAGTGCTACCATCGACTTCATAGATGGCGGCACTTTGGGGCTTCGTTTAAGCTACATTATAGCCGAATACGATAAAATGGTAGTTTTAGACTGCCTAGACGCCGCAAACGCCCAAATAGGCGAGGTTTTCTTTTTCCCTTACGAGGCAATGCCCGCTCAAATTTCATTTAGCGGCAGCGCCCACGAGGTGGAGATGCTCCAAACCCTGCAATATATAGCGATGGCAGGGGACTTACCCCAAACGCAAATTCTAGGCTTCATCCCCAAACGCATAGAGCCTATGAGCTTTACGCTCTCGCGCGAGGCTCTAAACGCCGCCGCGACTATGGAAAAAACCCTACTAAATTTTCTACACCGCGAGGGCTTTGAATTTGAAAAAATCGCAAATTCAAGCGTGCAAGAAATGGCAAATTCAGCCTGCAAGAGTGTGTAATAAAAGACACGCGGAGTAAAAAAGTAAATTTTCTTAAAATTTGGGGTTTTAAGGGCATTTAAAAAAGTTTAAAATTTGAGATTTAATCAAGGGCGAATTTGAGAGAGTTTTAAATTTAGCTGTTTTTTAGGCGTGCAAAAAATGCGAATAATCCGTCATTGCGAGCGTTGCCAAAGGCAACGCGTGGCAATCTACATTTAAAAAGCTGTTAAAATTTAAATTTTGAGAAGTGTTAATTAAATTTGGTTCTATTAAGCTTAATCCAACCATAAAAGTTTTTTTAAACTATAATTGCGATTTTGATATGACACGAAAATTATGTCAAATTTAATTAAGCATTCACTTTTTCGTCATCTTGTATAGACTGCTGCCGCACATTTGTATGATTTGCACCAGCAGCAGCAAGACGATGACCGTTTGCACCATAATGTCCGTGCGAAAGCGTTGATAGCCGTAGCGAATCGCCACATCGCCCAGCCCGCCGCCGCCCACGGTGCCTGCCATCGCCGAAAAGCCCACCACGATGATGAGCGTGAGCGTGAGCCCGTTGATGATGGTGGGTAGGGCTTCGACAAACATCACCCTAAACACGATTTGCGCGTTGCTCGCCCCGTAGCTTTTGGCTGCCTCGATGACGCCGCTATCGACTTCTTTGAGCGCACTCTCAATGGTCTTTGCCAGAAAGGGCGCGATGCCAAGCGTTAGCGGCACTATGGTCGCGCTCGTGCCTATGCTAGTGCCTACCACAAGGCGCGTCAGGGGCATTAGGACGATGATGAGGATGATGAAAGGAAAGGAACGGACGATATTTACGAAAAAGTCCAAAGTGTTGTAGGCTAGGGGGTTTGGGCGCAGTCCGCCCCTGTCCCACAGCACGAGGGCTACGCCCGGGATGATGGCTAGCAAAAAGCCCAAAAATGTGGAAACGAAGCTCATATAAAGCGTTTCGAGCAGTGCTGGGCAGAGGATTTGGGTGAAATTTGCTAGGGTTTTGTCTAAAATTTCGCCGAGATAAACTTGCAAAATTTGGAGCCTGCTAGCGAAAAATGAGCCGATTTCGTAGAGTTTGTCGAGCATTTTTTTGTCCTTTTGTTTTTTATTTAAAACTAGCTATTTTTAAGGATAAGAGATTTTAGCAAAATTTAGGTTAAGACTTGTAGTTTTTTATAAAATTGTGCAGAATTTTAGTTGAAACCAAATCTAAATATTGCTAATCTACAAGATATTTGGCGCTTTCAATACTAAATATCAGATTTAAATTACTAAGTGCTTTTTTCTTGTTTTACAAATTTTCTATTAAAAGCATCAATACAAGAAAATTTGCTTAGATTATATATATT
>CAVJSG010000001.1:30847-34308 GCA_963651895.1 Campylobacteraceae bacterium | reverse complement strand
TAAAATTGCAAATGCCACAGCTTTTTTGACTATGGATTTGCACTAGCGCGAGTCGGCGCTTCGCGCGTGATGCTACGCGTTGCGTTCGCAACGCTCACAATGACGAATTGTATTCTCAATAACAGCAACGCCTCACAATGACAAAAATTTCTCACAAATTTACTAAAAATCATTAAATTTCAATGCTTTAAATTTCGCAAAATACTTTAAATCCACAACCAAAGCACATAAAAATTTAAACCCAAACCCTCGCAAAAATTTCAAAAACCACTTTCAAAATTTCTCCACAAATTCCCTCAAATTTTCCTCACAACTCCCCAAAGCCCAAGTCCTTCAAACTAGGGTTAAAGTCCTCATCTATGATGAGCGGAGTGATGATAAATACGATTTCTGTGCTAGTTTTGCTCGTGGTAGAGCCCCTAAAAAGCGCGCCTAGAAGCGGGATTTTAGACAGAAAATTCACAGAGCTTTCCTCCACAGCCTCATCGTGGCTGATGAGTCCCCCTAAAATCAGCGTTTGGTTGTTTTCCATTTGCACCACGGTGGAGAGCTTTTTTTGCACGGTGTCAGGTGCTATGGTGCGCGGCTCGCTTTGGCGGCGGTTGTCTTGGCTGTATTTGAAGTTGCTAAGAGAGGGGCTAATGCGCAAAATTATCTTGCCCTCGTCCGAAATTTCGGGCAAAATGTTGAGCAAAATGCCGATAAAAATCGAGTAATTATTATAAATTTCGCTTACCGTAGTGCCGCTGTCCGTGCTTTTGGAGCTTTCCTTGACTTGGTAATTTATGGTATCGCCTACCGAAATGATGGCTTGTTGATTGTTAAGTGCCACTAGCTTGGGGCTTGAAAGGACCTGAGTCTTGCCGTTTGTGGAGAGAAAATTCATCACGGAATTTAAATTTACACCCGCATTAAAGCCCAAATTTCGCACAAACAAATCGCCCTCATTGTTGCTTTGATAACCAAGCGCAGAGTTTGTGCCATCCGCATTTTGCGAGCTAAATTCCAAACCAAAATTTTGCCAATTTATCCCGCTTGAATGACTCTCATCCAAACTCACGGCAATAATGCTCACATTTATGGCAACCTGCTTTTTAAGGCGGCTTTGCAAGTCCTGTATATAGGCGTTTGCGCGCTCTAATTGATTTAGCGTGCCACTAATCGTAATCAAGCCCGTGTTTGAATTCACCACGATGGATTTTGCCTCAAACGCCTCGCCCTCGCTGTTTAAAAGCGTCAGCAGCTCTTTTTCAATACTCTGCCAAAAGTCAAAACGCTCCGAGCTTTTTATCATATTATCCTCGACCACGCTCTCATCGGTGCTAGTAAAATCGCTCTGCCTCGCCCTCGCATCCACGCTAGCCTTTGTAACGCTTTGCCCCTCGCGCACGGAGGTAATGTAATTTAGCTTGAAAGTCTGCGTTTTCAGGCTTTGGATGCGCAAAATCTTGCCGTCAAAGCTGTGGTGTAAATTCTGTTCTTTGATAAGTAAATTCAAAATTTCGCGCAAATTCATCTGCTTTATAAAGACATTTTTACGCTCGCCTGCGAGTTTTTCGCGCGCCTTTTCGTCCTTTATGACTATGCTAAATGCGCACATTGTGGCAAATTGCTCCAAAATTTCCTCGCTACTAGCCCCGCTTGCGACACTTAAATCAAACAAACGGCTTTGACACTGGGCGTTTAGGGAGGTGAAAAGTAGGCAAAGTGCGAGCAGGCTAGCGGATAAGGACTTTATGATTTGCCCTTTTTAGCGTGAGATAAAACTGCTGCTGGGACCTTTCAAGTAGCACGAAACCCTGCTTGGCGGAGATTTTAACTATCTTAGCATCATCAAGATTTTGGGACGCCTCATACCATTTGTCGTTGATTTTAGCCCTTTTGCCGAGTATGGCTTGCAGAGAAAATTTGGCATCAAAGTCGCCATAAAAGAAAGGATTTTGAATTTGGCTATCTTTTTTCGTGCTTAAATTTTCAAAATAACTCTCAAATTTGCTCATAAAATCCTTCGCAAAGGCGAGATTAAAAAGTAGTGAAAAAGCTAGAAAAAAGCGTAATTTACTCAAAATTTGTCCTTTCTAAATTTGTCTTGTTTGAGTTGCCCAAAACCCCAAACAAAAACGAGATTATACCACAAAAAGCATAAATTTTTACAAATTTACATAAATTTTTTAAGGGTGTGAAAATTTTACACACTTACTTTTTTGTTAAAATTTGCGCAAAGGCTTTGTTTGTGGGGGTTTTAGCGAGCTTTGCGGAATTTTTAATAGGCGGCAATTTTAGAGTGGATTTAAGGAAAATTTGACGAGGCTAGGCGAAAATTTGCAAAAATTTTAAAGCAAATTTAAGAATTTTTCGCTAGAATGCCACGAAAATTTAGAAAAGGAAACAAAAATGAATGAAAATTCAAATCAAAGCTCAAATTTTTGGGCGAATTTAAGGCAAATCCTAGTTTTACCAAAATGGGCGAAAATTTTTTTAGTGGCACTCAGCGGCGTGGCTGTGGCGGGTTTAATCGCGGCTTTTGGCTTGAAAGCGTGGGCGGCGGATAAGGTAGATAGCGGCGAAATCGTGCTAAAAGGCATTGACAGCGGCTCGCAAGCAAGGCTAGACAGCGGCTTTGCGTATAATAGCAGACTTTATTTTCAGCGGCTTGACTTTTTGCTGCGCTCCAAAGTCATCGCATATATCGACATACAGGGCATTTCGTGGGCTAGCGGCGTGGAGGCTGAGAAAATCAGCGAGGTAAAAAGTCGCAACCGCTGGGTTAAATTCAGCACTACGCAGGATTTGCTTTCGCAGGGCTTTGCGGATAAAAATTTAGGCAAAGTCGAGTATAAAATGGATTTCTCACCCCTCATCGCAACGATTTTGAAATACTATCTCATCATTACTCTTGGCTTTACCCTTGCTGTTTTTATGTATAGGCTTTTGGTGCTTACCGAAAGGGGCGAGATAAAATTCACCCAAAAGTCCCTACCAAGCGCACTTTGGCAGGGCTATAAAGGCATAAACCCCCTTTATCGCCACACTTTTTGGATAGTCTTTATCGCTATGAATTTGGTGTTTGGTTTTCACACGGTGCAGTTTTTGTGGGGGCTTGAGGATTGGAATCACGGACTATTCAACTCTCATAACCTCTTTTTGATGGGGGCAGAAGGGCGATACACACAAAATATCATTAGTATGTTCATAGAAAACGAAAACACACTTCCTTTGCTAAACAACGCCCTAGCCTTTGCTGCGCTGTCCTTGGCGGTGGTGTGGCTGTGTATTTACCTAAACATTCAGCGAAAGCTGTGGATTTGGGTTGTCGTGGGTTTTGTGCTTGTTTTACAGCCTTTCACGCTGGCTAGAATGTATTTTTCCTACCAAGCCGCAGGGCTCTTTATAGCCGTTGCCATAGGCATTTTGGGTTTTATTTTGGCGAAAAAAGCCGGAGAATTCAGCTCTTTTAAAAC
>CAVJSG010000001.1:0-30837 GCA_963651895.1 Campylobacteraceae bacterium | reverse complement strand
GTCCCCTGCTTCGCCGAATTTAGATAATCAAAATTCGCCACTTGAAATTTCACATTCAAGCGCAAAAAATTCACAAAATTCTAGCAAATTCAAACCCTACGCCCTTTGTTTGCTCGCCACGCTTTGCATTCACTGGGGCATTGCAAGCTATCAGCCTTTTATCGACACGGCGTTGATTTTGCTTTGCGGCGGTATTATTGCTATTTTAATTGACGAAAAATGCAGCCTTAAAACCGCCCTTTATAAAGCTCGTTTTATCATTATCAGCGTGGGCTTGGCGGCAATTTCTTATAAAATCGTCCTTGATATTTTTAAAAAAATAGGCAAAAGCGAAGATGCGTATAATAACCAAATGATAGGCATTGAAGACTTACCCTTACGAGTGCTTAAAGCCTTTGAATTAGGCTTTAAGCACTTTTTTTCTTACCAAGAACACTTTGTATCGTTATCTATGAGCGTTTGTGTTGTAATTTTTGCCATTATAGCACTTGTGTTATTATTAAAAATGAAACTAAAAAAGAGTATAAAATTTTGTATCATCTTGCTTTTTATAGCAGCTATGGTATCAAGTCAGACACACATTATACTTTCTAAAACAATAAATACGGGCATTTTGGTAAATTTTTATGGGGTGCTTTTTTTGCGAGTTTTAGTCGTAGCACTTGCCTTTAAACTTTGTGCCGAGTGTGTCCGCACACAAAATTTAACTCAAAATTTATCTTTTATTTTATCCTGCGTTTTCATTTGGATGTGTGTGGTGCAGGATTTAGAAGCACAAAAGGTGCATAAACTTGCTATGGAGCGGGATTTTCGAGAAATCAATAGAATTATCAATCGCATTGAGCAAGATGAACATTTTAGTTACAACAAGCAGTATTGTGGTGTAATGTTTGGTATGGTAGAAAATTTCAGCACAAGAGATTATTTCACAAATTTATTTCAATGGTTTCATTTACACCCTGTTTTGGCTTATACTATGAAAAAGGATGTGTTCGCAAAATGCACGATTTATAGCGATTTAATACAAGACCAAGACTACAAAAATAACGCACAATTCACTTCGAGTTTTCACAATATCATAAAACGCCTTGACAAAGCAGGCATTTTGGACGAGTTGCAGCCTTTTCCACATAAAAATTCAGTGGTAGTTTTTGAGGATATCATAGTCTTTGTGGCGTCAAGGGGGAATTTGGATGAAATTCGCGCAGAGGCGAAAAAATGGCGAGAAAACGAGGGGGCGCAATGAATTCCGCAGAAAATTCGCAAAACAGCGTGAATTTAAAGGCAAATTCGCAAGCGAACAAGTCCCCCGCCCTTGCGGAGGGGGATTTAGGGGGTGGGTCTAACGGACGACAGAGTGCAGAATGCGGAAAACAGACTTTGAGTAAAAGTCCGTCATCCGTCATCAGTGTTCCGTGTTCTGATACCCACCCCCAAACCCCCTCCGCAGGGGAGGGGGCTTTTGAACACGCCCAAAATTCCGTGAATTCTTTGCCAAATTCCGCGCAAAATTCACAAAACCAAAGCACAACCAAAACTCCCCCGAGGCTTGCCATCATAATGCCCTGCTACAACGAGGAAGCCATCATCGCCACGACTTACGCGGCTATCACGCGCAAACTCGCCGCCCTCATCGCGCAGGGCAAGGTTTCGCGCGAGAGTTTCGTGTGCTTTGTGGATGATGGCAGCAAGGACAAAACCATCGAAATCCTTTTGTCGCTTAAAAATGGCTTAAATTCGCCTTTGGGTGATTCATTTGCACAATCCTTTCACCCTGCTTCACTGCGGCGTAATACGCCTCATTCGCAGGGCGAAACGATTGCACAAAGCAATACCGCAAATTCTATAATTTTGGAAAAAAATAGCCAAAATGCCACACAGAATTCGCAAGAAAATTCACAAGCGAACAAGTCCCCCGCCCTTGCGGGGGATTTAGGGTCTAACGGACGGAGTGCAGAATGCAAAAAACAGACTTTGAGCAAAAGTTCGTCATCCGTCATCGGTGTTCCGCGTTCTGATACCCAAACCCTCATCCTCAAACTCGCCAAAAACTACGGGCATCAAAGTGCGCTTTTAGCGGGCTTGGAGTTTGTCAAGGACAGGTGTGAGTGCGCTGTGAGCTTGGACTGCGACTTGCAGCAGGACATAAACGCCATCGATGAAATGCTCTCGCACTTCGCGCAGGGCTGCGAGATAGTCTATGGCGTGCGAAAAGCCTACGCCCACGAGAGTGCGCTTAAAAAATACACCTCGCTAGGCTTTTATAAATTTATGCAGCTTTTGGGCGTGAGGCTGCTTTACAACCACGCGGATTACAGGCTGATGAGTGCGCGGGCGATTAAAAATCTGCTGGAATTTAGCGAGGTAAATCTTTTCCTGCGCGGCATAGTGCCGCAGCTGGGGCTGAAAAGTGCTGTGGTGCATTACGAGCAGCTGGCGCGCACGGCTGGGGAAAGCAAATATCCGCTTGCCAAAATGCTGGGCTTTGCGATGAATGGCATCACGAGCTTTTCCATCGCCCCGCTGCGAGCACTGAGCGCGCTAGGCGTGGTGCTGTGCGCGCTGTGCGTGGTGTATGGGGGCTACGCGCTTTATATGAAGCTTTTCACCGCCGAGCCCATCTCGGGCTGGACTTCGACCGTGCTCATCGTGCTGTTTTTGGGCGGGGCGCAGTTTTTGGGGCTGGGCATTTTAGGCGAATACATAGGCAAGATTTATGCCGAGGTTAAACGGCGCCCGAGATACTTTGTGGAGAGTGTTTTGTGAGGTTTGGGCTGTCGCCTGCTTTGAATTTGGGCTTGGGAATTTGAAATTTGTGAATTTTCGCAGTAGTTTGTCATTGCGAGCGAGCGCACCGCGCGAAGCGTGGCGTAGCCACAGCCTGCCCGCTGTTAGCGTGGGCTATTTTAGAAAATGCGTGAATTTAAAAAAAAACTTTCTTAAAATGGCAAAGGCGACAGCTTTTTAAACAATGGATTGCCACGCGGTTTTTTTAAAACCGCTCGCAATGACAGCGTGGGGGCGTTTTGCGTGAATTTTGTGAATTTTGGGCGAAATTCACGCAAAAATTCACAGCAAATGCGTGATTTAAAGCACTTGCTCGGGCTGACGATTGTGGATGAGAAAGACATTTTCGTGGGCGTGGGCTAAACAAAATAGTTTGCCGAGCCCACGAAAATGGCTTTATCGCCGCAAGCTAAGCCCGCCAAAAGCCGCAACCAAAGGCAAGGATAGAGAAATGACAGAACATTTTAAGCATATCTCAAAACAGCTTGTGATTTACTTCATCGCCGGTGGGCTGATGACTCTCGCCGAGTGGGCGGGCTTTTGGGTGCTTGTGTATTTGTGCGGCGTGCATTATCTGCTCGCAAACGCCCTGCTTTTCGTGCTTTTCGTGCCGCTTGGAATGCTCATTTTCAAAAAGGCAGTTTTCAAACGCACTGCCCTTAAAGTGCGAGCCGAGCTTGCTTTGAGCTTTGCGATAAACCTCTTTGGACTCGCCATAAACAGCCTCATCTTGTGGCTTTTAGTCGAATTTGCAGGGCTTGAAAGCCTACTCGCCAAAATCCTCACCTCATTTTTAGTGGCGTTTTATAGCTTTTTTGCGAGGAAATGGCTGATTTATGATAGGGTTTGATTCGTTGAAATTTTGGGCATTAAATGGTATTTAAAACCCTTTTTTAGCCCATTTAAAAATTCACGCTTACGCTCGAATTACCCACCCCCGTAAGCCCCTCCGCAAGGGAGGGGGCTTTGGATAATGCCGCTCGCAAGGCTTTAAGATTTATGCGGTTTAATCCCTCCCGTGCTTAACGCCTGCTTCATCGCTAAAATCCGCATTCGCAAGCCGTTTTAGCTGGCGGTAGCGTTTTTGCGCGTCTTGTTTGTTTTTCTCAAAAAGCGAGGCTGCGTGGGCTGGATTTGACTTTTTGAGCGAATTATAGCGCACCTCATTTAGCAAAAAGCTCTCATAAAGCGTCCAGTCAGGCTCTTTGCCAGCCATTACGAGTGGGTTTTTGCCCTCATCTTGCAAGCGCGGGTCAAAGGTGTAAATCGGCCAGTAGCCGCATTTTGTGGCTAGTTCGCCTTGCTCGCCTGCGTGGCTTAAACCGCCTTTAATGCCGTGGGCTATGCAAGGGCTGTAAGCTATGATGAGGCTTGGTCCCTCGTAGGCTTCGGCGGCTATGAGGGCTTTTATGAGGTGATTGTAGTTTGCGTTTGAATTCACCTGTGCCACGAAAATGTAGCCATAGGTCATCGCAATCTGCCCCAAGTCTTTCTTTTGCACGGGTTTTCCAGCCGCGGCAAACTGCGCCACAGCCCCCGTGTGCGTGGCTTTGGAGCTTTGTCCGCCTGTGTTTGAATACACCTCAGTGTCAAGCACCAGCACATTGACATTTTCCCCGCTTGCAAGCACGTGGTCAAGCCCGCCGTAGCCTATGTCGTAAGCCCAGCCGTCTCCGCCAAAAATCCAGTGCGATTTTTTGGTAATGTATTGTTTCAAATCCAAAATTTGCTTCGCACCAGCGGCGTTTTTGTGCTTTTCAAGCAGCGTCACGAATTCATCGCGCATAGCCACGCAAGCACCCACATCGTGGCGTTTGTCCATCCACTCTTTATACATAGCGGCAAGCTCGCTTGGGGCTTTTTCTAAATTCTCGCTCATCACAGCAGCCATTTGCTCTCTAATAGTCTGCGTTGCCACCTTCATACCAAGCCCAAATTCAGCATTGTCCTCAAAAAGCGAATTCCCCCAAGCAGGTCCAAAGCCGCTTTTCGTGCTTTTGCGGTAGGGGGTTGAGGGTGCGGAGCCGCCGTAAATCGAACTGCACCCCGTGGCGTTTGCCACTATCATCCTCTCGCCAAAAAGCCGCGTAACGAGGGTTATGTAGGGGGTTTCGCCGCATCCTGGGCAGGCGCCGTGAAATTCAAAGAGTGGTTGTGCAAACTGCGCTCCCTTGGTGTTTTCCTTAACCATAATGTCATCTTTGTAGCTGACTTTTTTGAAGAGGTAATCCGCGTTTTCTTGCTCGCCAAAGTCCATTTCCTCCTCGATGGGCACCATCACTAATGATTTTTCCTTGCTTGGACACTCTTGCACGCAAAGCTCGCAGCCTGTGCAGTCTAGGGGGGAGACTTGAATTTTATATTTGAGTTTTTGCTCTTTCGTGCCTTTGGCGTCTATGGCGTGTTCTTTTACGCCTTGCGGGGCGGCTGAAAATTCAGCGTCATCGATTAAAAACGGGCGAATGACAGCGTGTGGGCAGACGGAGGCGCATTGATTGCACTGAATGCAGTTTGAGCTTATCCAACGCGGCACCATCACGCCCACGCCGCGTTTTTCAAACTCTGTCGTGCCGCTTTCAAAGTGTCCGTCCTCGTAGCCTATGAAGGCTGAGACGGGCAAATCATTTCCCCGCGCCCTGTCCATAGGCTTTGCGATTTTTTGCACAAAGGCTGTGCCTTTGTAGGCGGTGCTTTCCTCTTTTACCTCATCGCTCAAATTCGCCCACTCAGCCTCGATGCCGACTTTTGTGAGCCCCTCAGCGCCTATGTCAATGGCTTTGTAGTTCATCTCCACAATCGCATCGCCCTTTTTGGAGTAGGTTTTGTAGGCGAGTTTTTTCATAAATTCCTTGGCGTTTTCGTAGGGGATGATTTCGGTAAGCTTAAAGAAAGCCGACTGCATAATGGTATTTGTGCGGTTTCCCAGCCCTATATCTCGCGCGAGTTTCGTGGCGTTTATGATATAAAAATTTATCTTTTTTTGCGCCAGAATTCGCTTGACCTTGTTTGGCAAATGGCGGATGGTTTCCTTTTCGTTCCAAATGCTATTTAGCAAAAATGTGCCGCCCTCGCGTATGCCCTCTAAGACATCGTAGGTTTCAAGGTAAGCAGCCACCGAACAGGCGACAAAGTGCGGCGTGGAGACTAGGTAGGTTGAGCGAATGGGCTTTTTGGAAAAGCGCAGGTGCGAGCGCGTGTAGCCGCCGCTTTTTTTGCTATCGTAGGCGAAATAGGCTTGGGCGTAGAAGTCGGTGTTGTCGCCGATGATTTTGATTGAATTCTTGTTCGCCCCCACGGTGCCATCCGCCCCAAGCCCGTAAAATAGGCACTCCGTGGTGCTTTCGTTGCTTAAAGAGAGCTTTTCATCAAGGGGTAGAGAAGTAAAGGTAACATCATCGTTGATGCCCACGGTGAAGCCATTTTTAGGCTCTTTTTGGGCTAAATTTTTGAAAACCGCAAAGATTTGTGATGGGTCGACATCCTTGCTTGAAAGCCCATAACGCCCGCCCACGATTAAAGGCGCGTTTTCCTTGCCATAATAAGCCGTGCAAATGTCTAAATACAAAGGCTCGCCGAGGCTTCCGGGCTCTTTGGTTCTGTCTAAAACGGCGATTTTTTTAACGCCCTTTGGCATCACGGCAAAGAGGTGTTTTAGGCTAAATGGGCGGTATAGATAAACCTTTAAAAGCCCCACTTTCTCGCCCTTTGAGTGCAGATAGTCTATGGTTTGCTCGATAGTCTGCGTAACCGAGCCCATAGCCACGATGACGCGCTCAGCGTTTTCATCGCCGTAATACACGAAAGGCTTATACTCGCGCCCAGTAATAGCCGAAATTTCGCGCATATAATCCGCGACAACATCAGGAAGCGCGTCATAGTAGCGGTTTGCAAGCTCACGCGTTTGAAAGTAAATGTCATCATTTTGCGCGGTGCCGCGAGTTTTGGGGTTTTCTGGCGTCAAGCAGCCGTCCTTAAACGCCTTCACCGCCTCTTTATCAAGCAATTTGTCAAAGTCCGCGTAGTCCATAAGCTCGATTTTTTGAATTTCGTGGCTTGTGCGAAAGCCATCAAAAAAGTGCAAAAACGGCACGCGCCCCCTAATGGCAGCCAAATGCGCCACGCCCGCTAAATCCATAACCTCTTGCACCGAGTGCGAGCAAAGCAGCGCAAAGCCCGTTTGCCTCGCTGCATAGACATCTTGATGGTCGCCAAAGATTGACAAAGCCTGTGCTGCCACAGCCCGCGCCGCCACGTGAATCACACAGGGCAAAAGCTGCCCCGCTATCTTATACATATTTGGGATTTTAAGCAGCAAGCCCTGAGATGCCGTAAAAGTCGTGGTTAGCGCCCCTGCTTGAAGCGAGCCGTGCACGGTGCCAGCAGCCCCTGCCTCGCTTTGCATCTCCACCACGCGCACGGGCGAGCCGAAAAGGTTTTTCTTGCCCTCAGCCGACCAAACATCGATATGTTCAGCCATAGGCGAGCTTGGCGTGATGGGGTAAATGCCCGCCACCTCGGTAAATGCGTAAGCGACATAAGCCGCAGCCTCGTTGCCGTCCATAGTTTTCATAATTTTAGACATTTCGTCCTCCTTAAAAAATAGCTTGCGAAATTATACTTTGAAAAATTTTAAATATGGTTAATGTAAAGTTATTGTTTTGTTTAAATTTGGAAAAAATTTAAAAATGGTGTTTTGGTTTGCCTTTGGGGTAGGAAAATTTAGAAACCGATTTTGGATATAATGCCAAAAATTTACAAAATTCTAAATTTCAAGGGTAAATTTTCAAATTTTTAGGAAAGACAAATGAACGGGGCGGAGATTTTTAAATTTTTGTGCGGCTTAAAGCTTGAATTTGACGAGTTTGACTGGCTTGAAAATCGCGGTTTGAGCGAGTTTGAGCTTTTAATCTCGGTGATTTTGACGCAAAATACAAATTGGAACAATGTCTTAAAGGCGTTAAATAATGTGCGAAATGCCGAAATTTCAAGCCTTGACGAGTTAAATTCGCTAACTTTAAACGAACTTGCCACGCTCATAAAACCAAGCGGTTTTTACAACCAAAAGGCAAAGCGGCTCAAAGCCTTTACCCAGCGGCTTTTGGACGAGTTTGGCGACTTGCAAAATTTCAAAGAAAATGTCAGCAGGCAGTGGCTGCTAAGCGTGAAGGGGCTGGGCTTTGAGAGTGCTGATAGCATTTTAAATTATTTGTGCCAAAGGGAAATTCTAGTCGTGGATAGCTACACCAAACGCCTAGCTGCCGCGCTTGGCTACGAATTTGAAAGCTATGATGAACTGCGTGAATTTTTTGAAAGCGGGGTTGAAAGCGAACAGGACGCACTTTGCGAGTGCTTGGAAAATAGCGGTTTTACTGGATTTAGGGGCAAAAAAAATGCTGAATTTAGCGATTTAAAAGGCGAAAATTTAGCTTTTAAAAGCAAAAATTCAGCCTTAAAAAACAAAAACGACAAAAATTTTAGCAAAAACACCCAAAAATTCACACTCTGCGAGCTTTATCAAATCTTTCACGCCCAAATCATAGCCTTTGGCAAAAGGTATTTCAAGGGACAAGCCCTAAATGACGAGGGCAAAAGGCTTTTAAAAGGGTTTAAAAACGAGTGATTTTAGAGCTAAAATTCTCAAATTTAAGACAAAATAAATTCAGCGCCAAGCCCTAAATTTAGGGGGCAAAAGCACAAAAAAGGACAAAAAATGACGAAAACACAAATCATCTCCGCGATGCTAAGTTTGCAGCAACGCCTCAATGACGAGACAAACGGCGCGGGCTGGGAGGGCGGCTACACGCGCGAGGGCAAGCTCATCAGCTGGCGGCGGTGCATTTATATGGAGTGCGCCGAA
Source organism: Campylobacteraceae bacterium (assembly GCA_963651895.1). Classification (GTDB taxonomy): domain Bacteria; phylum Campylobacterota; class Campylobacteria; order Campylobacterales; family Campylobacteraceae; genus Campylobacter_D. The sequence goes on along the minus strand of CAVJSG010000001.1, from coordinate 22,193 downwards.
CTCATCGACTCCTTTGCTTGGAAGCACTGGAAAAACATTGCCGCGCCGACAAATTGGGACAATGTGCGCATCGAAATCGTGGATATTTGGCACTTTGTGTTGAGTTTGCTACTCGAAGAGTCGCAAAATAGGGGCTGCGTGGCGGATGAGTGCGCGGGGCAAATCGCCGCTGAGGTTTGCGCGGTGAGCCATTTTGACGAGTTTTGCAAAGAACGCTCCAAGCCCGATGACGCCGACATTTACGGCGTGTTAAACGACATCGAACTCATCATCCACAAATGCAGCGGCTTTGGGCTTCATATGGGCGAGTTGCTGTCCGCATACTTCGTGCTGGCGATGAAATGCGGGCTGAATTTGGATATGCTTTATCAAATTTACATAGGCAAAAATGTCCTAAACGCCTTTCGTCAAAACCACGGCTACAAGGACGGCAGCTACAAAAAAAGCTGGAATGGAGTCGAGGACAACGAGGTTTTAAATGAAATTTTAAAAGAAAAGCTTGAATTTGGCGAGATTTATGGGGAGTTGGAAAAAAGATACGAGGTGGTAAAATGAGTAAATTTTGAATTTAATTAGCAAAATTTGGAGCAAAAATGAGTGAAAATGCAAATGAGATAAAAAATGCTGTTTTGATTGACGAGAACCCAAACGCTCGCGTGGAAATGGCTATAAATAAGGCAATGTCTGTGTATTTGACAAGGCTGAAAATGGATATGATTAACGAGGGGCTTGAAGCCTCGTTTCAAATGCACTTGTCTGGGCTTTTGCGTGATGAATTAGAGCTTTTGACGATTGACAAACACGAACGCTTTGTGGTGGAGCTTGAAAAAAATCTGGGCGATAAAAAGGATAAAAATTATGTGGATATATGCGTGGAATACCATAAAAATGGGAGTTTGGATGAACCACGCCACACCGAACAATACCACATTGAGTTGAAATTCAAAAAGAAAAATCAAGGTGCCGAGCCACAAAATGTTATAGAGTGTTTTAAAGATATTTATAATTTAGAACAGCTTGCAAATACGAACAAAGAGATTAAATTTTGCTATTTTATCTTTTTGACAGACCATAAACTTTATACCGAAAAAGCAGATGAAGGCATTAGAAAAAAATTTCCTATACACCACGATGCAGATATTGTAACAAATACAAAATATAATGATGACGGCGATACAGCAAAAAATTCACTCAAAAAATATCCAAATGGCTTACATTTCAAAAATAACTACAAAATAAAATACCAAAAATTACAAGGCAAGGACAAAAATTACTACTTTTTTATACTATCCATTCCGCCCAAGCCAAGCGAGCGTGCAAAATGCTAGAAATTTTAAAGCTATCCCTAAACGACTTTTTCACCAAAAAATTCCTAAATTTCGCCCTTTTACCGCTCTTTTTTAGCCTCGTGCTTTTTTGCGTTTTGGCTTATTTTGGCTTTTCCGCGCTTTTAAATTTTTTCGATGAACTTTTCGGCGCAGACCCCGAGGCTTCAATGTTTGCCTTTATTTACAGCCTAGCCTTCGTGCAAATTATAATCGCCGTTTTAAGCTTCCTTTCAGCATCCTTCATCGTGGTTTTCGCCTCGGTTTTCCTAGCGATTTTCATAGTGAGCTTTCTCACGCCCTTTATTTGCAAGGCTTTGAACGACAAGCACTACCGCCACGCCCGCACCGACAGCGTCTCCACAGCCCGAGTGGTGCTTAAAACCCTGTGGATACTTTGCAAATTCGCCCTTTTCGCCCTCGCCGCTACCATCGCGCTGCTAGTGCCTTTTGTCAATGTTTTCGTCTATTATGTCGTGGTGTATTATCTATTTCACAAGCTTTTGCTGCTTGATGTCGCCAGCAACGCCCTATCTAGCAGCGAGTTTGAGGCATTTTACTCGCGCAGCTCGCCTTTGGAGCTTAAATTCGCCACGCTTTGCTTTTACTTGCTCGCCTCCGTGCCCTTTTTGGGGCTCTTTTTGCAGGTGTTTTTTGTGATTTTTTTAACGCACCTTTTTTATCAAAGGGTGCTTGGTTTAAAGCCCATTTTGCCGCAAAAAGCGTGAATTTTCGTGCGAATTTAAGCAAAATGCAATTCTTGCGAAAAAAATTCACATTTTTAATAAAAATGCGTGAATTTTTGGCTGAAATTATGAATTTTGGCGTAAAAAATTCAGCAAATTCTGCACCTCAACGCCGTTTTCATAGAGATAAGGGCGCAAAAGCTTTGGGATTTGGGCTTTGCGGTAAATTTCTCTTTGGGGTTTTGGGATTTTCTCGCTAATTTTTAAATTTTCGCCCTCTGTTTTTTGAATTTCAGCCCTTATTTTTGAATTTTGACTGCTTGTTTTTTGGGCTTTTGTGCTAGTTTTTGAATTTTTTTCGCCTATTTTGTGGGCTTTTTCGCCTTTTGTGCGCCTAAAAACCAAGCATTTTCCACGCATAAATACTATGGCTACTCGCCCAGATACCACTATATCGTTAAATTCGCCGCCTTTTGTCAGCTCCCCCCTTTGCCCTGCGCTCATCACAAGCCCCATTTTTTTAACAGCCCTTGTGATAGCGTTTTCGCTGCACTCGCAAATTAAAATCCCCATAAATTCCGCTATTTCATCCGCATTTTCGCCCTCAAAAGCCCGCAAATCCTTGTTTAGATACTCAAAACTCCGCCCCACGCCCGCGCCAAACTCGCTCATAAAAGGTGCGGCAAAGTGCTTGCGGATAAAGTTTCGCTCGTATTTTTCATTTTCGTTGCTGCTGTCTTTAAAAAATTTGAGCTTATTTTGCTGTAAAAAGCGCAAAATTTCAGCCTTTGTGGTGCGCAAAAATGGGCGCAAAAGCGTGAATTTCTCGCGTTTTTCAAGCTCTTTCATCCCCAAAAGCTCGGCTAGTCCTGCCCCACGCGCAAACTGCCTTAAAAACCACTCGAATTTATCATCCATTTGGTGTGCCAAAATCACATTTTCGTAGCCAAATTCAGCGCAAATTTGGGCAAAAAATTCATAGCGAAAAATTCGCGCAGCGTTTTGAAAATTGTTTTTAAAATTTGGGGCGGTTTTAACAAAAATTTGCTTGCCAAATTCGCTCGCTAATTTTTTTGCCGCCGCTTCCTCCAAATCGCTTTGCGCTCGCATTTTATAATTAATCAAAGCCAAGTCAAAGTCTATTTTATAAGCATTTAACGCGTAAAAAAGTGCCGTGCTGTCGCTGCCGTAGGAAAAGGCGAGTAAATTTTTGCCGCTTTTTAAGGCGTGCAAAATCTCATCGCTGAATTTTGGCAAGAATTTAACCATTTTTTCGCCCCCAAAAGCCCGAAAATTTAGCCCTTAAACTCAAAAATTCACGCCCAAAAGCTAAATTTTCATATTTTAAAACAAAAATTTCACTCATCACAAGCCCTCAACGCCCTAGCCACAAGCTTTTTATCCACGCTTTGCAAAATCTCGCATTCATAGACTTTGCCCTGCTCCAAAGCCCCGCACAGGCTCTCGTTGATGAGGATTTCCCCGTCTATGTCCCTGTCCCAGCGCAAATCCTTGCCCGCGATGAAAAACTCACCCTCGCTACTAGTGCCCGTGCAGACGACTTTGCGCCGCTTGCCGATTTCTCGCGCGAAACTTTGCTCGATTTTTTTATCCACGATTTTTTCGATGATTTTAAGCCGTGAATTTATCGTTTTTGTGGGGGTTTGGGGCATTTTGAAGGCTCTTGTGTCCTCTTCCTTGGAGTAGCCAAAGATGCTGATTCTATCGAAGTTTGAAGCCTCTATGAACTCGCAAAGCTCGTTAAATTCAGCCTCGCTCTCCCACGGATGCCCCACTATAAAGCCTGTGCGCAAAAAGGCATCCTCGCACGCACTCATCGCACTTAAAAGCTCTTGTAGCCGCGCTTTGCTTGCTCCTCGGCGCATTAAATTTAGCATTTTATCGTTGATATGTTGCAAAGGCATATCAAAATAATTCACAAAAACGCGCGATTTTTTAATGCGTTCGATAAGCTGCAAACTCACGCTCGTGGGGTAGAGGTATAAAATGCGCGCCGCTTGCACGCCGCGCACGCCCTCGATGGCGTCTATAAGCGCGATGAGTCCGTCCTTTTGCCCGCTGTCGAGCAAAAATGAGCTGCTGTCTTGGGCGATGAATGAGAAGTCAAAGAAGCCCTGTGCCACGAGGCTTTGCACCTCGCTCACTATGCTTGCGACACTGCGAGAGCGTAGTTTGCCCTTGAAATTTGGTATGGCACAAAAGGAACAGCTTTGATTGCAGCCCTCGGCGATTTTCACAAAGGCGTGGGAATTGGAGCCTGTGATGATGCGTTTCGTGTTTTCGCCCTGTAAATAGGCGAAATTCTGTGAATTTTCTTGGGCGAGGGGCGAGAAATTCACGGATTTTTCTTTAAAATTTGCGTTTTGGGTTTGAAAATTCACGGAATTTGCTGAATTTTTTGAATTTTCGCCGCCCAAATTCGCAAAATTCACAAATTTCGCCGAATTTTCCGCATTTTCCCCACGATTTTCAGCGGTGTAAATGGAGTTTGAAAAGGCGTTTAAACGCCTTAAAATCAGCTCATCAATGCGCTCGAAGTCCCCCGCGCCCGTAAATAAATCCACCTCAGGCAGTGCGCGCACCAGCTCGTCCTTGTAGCGTTGCATTAAGCACCCCGTTACCACTAGCAAAGAGCCTTTTTTGCGCACTTGGTGCAGCTGTAAAATGCTCGCTATGCTTTCTTCTTTGGCGCTTTTGATGAAGCCGCAGGTATTTACTATCAGCACATCCGCGGCTGCGGGCTCGGCTGTAAGCGCGTAGTTTTCAAGGCGCCCTAGCATAATCTCGCTATCGACTAGGTTTTTGTTGCAGCCCAAAGAGTGCAGGTAGAGTTTTGGCATTTGCTGTCCTGTTGTTTAACTTTGCTAAAATTTCAAAATTATACCAAAAATGAGTAAAGATTATGGACACTTACGAATACACCGAGCTGTTAAAAGCCCTAAAAAACAAGGTTTCAAACATAGCCTCCATCATCAAGCCCCAAGAAATCAAGGCGCGGCTAAGCGAAATCGAAAGCATAGAAAACGCGCCAAATTTTTGGCAGGATATCCAAAAAGCAGGCATTTTAGGCAAGGAAAAGGCTAAAATTTCAGCCTTACTAAAAAGCTACGAAAGTGCGGCAGCAGCGATAAATGACGCGGTTGAGCTTTTTGAGCTAGCAAGGGGCGAAAATGACGCAGATACCATAAATGCGCTCTTTGAGGACGCTGGAAAACTCGGCGAAAATATCACAAATTTAGAAATCGCTATGCTACTAAATGGCGAAAATGACGGCAAAAACGCCATTGTGAACATCCACCCGGGTGCTGGGGGGACTGAGAGCAACGACTGGGCGAGTATGCTTTACAGGATGTATCTGCGTTTTTGCGAGCGCGAGGGCTTTAAGGTCGAGACGCTGGACTTTCAAGAAGGCGATGAGGCGGGGCTTAAAGATGTGAGCTTCATCGTGCGCGGCATCAACGCTTATGGCTATTTCAAGGCAGAAAATGGCATCCACCGCCTCGTGCGCACTAGCCCCTTTGACAGCGCAGGACGCCGCCACACGAGCTTTACGAGCGTTATGGTGAGCCCTGAGCTAGATGATGACATTGAGATAGAAATCGATGAAAAGGACATAAAAGTCGATGTGTTTAGGGCAAGCGGTGCGGGCGGTCAGCACATAAACAAGACAGAATCCGCCGTGCGCATCACGCACCATCCAAGCGGCATTGTCGTGCAGTGCCAAAACGACAGAAGTCAGCATAAAAACCGCGCCACAGCGATGAAAATGCTAAAATCGCGCCTTTACGAGCTAGAACTCGCCGCCAAACAAGCTGCGGACGCTAGTGTGCCAAAAACCGACATCGCGTGGGGGCATCAAATCCGCTCCTATGTGCTTTTTCCCTACCAGCAAGTCAAGGACAACCGCAGTGGCGAGGCGTTTTCAAATGTCGAGGCGATTTTAGACGGGGATATAAAAAAGCTCATCGAGGGGGTTTTGATTTCGCAAAAGGGGTAAATTTTTGGGGTTTGGGCTGGAATTTTGGGAATTTTGCATTGCGTGAATTTTTTTTTTGTGCTTTTCTTGTTTAAAAAGCATTTTTGAAATGGCAAACGCCACAGCTTTTCCAAGTGTGGATTGCCACGCGCTTTTCCAAAACAACTCACAACGACAAATTTCACACATAAATTTCGCTAAAAACCACTAAATTTTAACACTTTCCTAAAATTTTCACACCCTATAAGTTTAAATCCCCCGAATTTCCCTCAAAATTTCCAAAAATTTTCCAAAATTTCACCCCAAAATTTCATTCATTCACTTTTCGTTTTTTTTTTTTTTGTCATTATGCGATTTTATTTCACTTGAAAAGACAAAGGATGAATTGTATCATTCACAACGACACCCCAGCGGTGGGGAATTGCGGGCAGTGCGGCTGCGGCATTTGCAAAGAGTGCGTGCAAAACTCCATTAGGGCAGAGGGCATAGACAAGCCACTTTGCAACAACTGCGCCATCGAGGGCATCAGCATTTGGGTTCAAAACGCCAAGGCTAGGCTTAAAGGCTTGAAAACCAAAAAGGTGATTTGGACCACCATCCTAGTCATCGGCGCTATATGCGTCATCAGCGGATTGAGCGTAATGCGAGACATAGAGGGCGGTGCTGGGGAGATTACCATCATAATGGGCATCTTGGTGTGGGCTGCGGCGGGCTTTACGGAGCGTTTTACCGAAAAAAGCGTGGAGCAGCAAATCACCGATGGTATGATGAGTAGGGACGCCCTGCGCGGCGATAACTATGTGTGGTTTGTCTATCTTGGTAGGCTTATAGCGTGGTTTATCAAAAATATGTTCAGGGGGCTGATTTTCCCTATCATTTACGCGCGTTTTATGATTTGGGGTAGCAAGGAACTTCAACGCGCGATTGACGAGCAAGAAGCCGTCATCGATGAGCTAAGGGCGCGAAGTGCCTAAACGCCGCACTTTTATAGCCCTTTCCTAGCCCTTTTCGCGGGGGCTAGGGAATTTTAAAATTTGATTTTAGAATTTGCAAAAAGGGTTTTGTTGTAAATTTAAAGGGTTTTCTAAATTTAATTTGCCAAAATTCAGCGGAAATTTGGGATTTTGGAATGAAATTTGCTTGCGAGAGTGTAGCAATACACATTTTTGACAAAGCAAAAAAGATTTAGATGACGATAAATACGACTTATGCGAGTGCAAGCACCTATCAAACGCCCATCAGCTTGACGACTAGCAAGGCTGAGACAAGTCAGCGAGCGAGCCAAGCGACTCTCAACCCACACTCGACTCCGCAAAACACCGCTACCACGAGCTTTATGAGCGAATTTGGCTTTCGCATAAACGAGCGGGGTATCTTTGATAAGGACTTCAACAAGGCTGCGAGTATCCCTGAGTCCTATGAAATCAACATTAAAAGCGTTCAAAGCATAGCCAAAGCCCTAGAAACACGCCCCTTGCAAGAAGGGCAAAATTCGCAAAGCGACATTCCACAGCTCATAAATCGCTATTTTAGCACCCTGCGCTCAGTGGAGAGCGAGTTTGCGAGCAATGACAACGCGCCGTTGTCGCGCGGCGAGATTATGGGGCTAAATCAAGGATTTTCCACGCAAAGTGGCGAATTTGACGGAATGATTAAGCGCATATACGCGAGCCCCTCGCAGCTAGCTCGTGCGCGCGCGGACAACAAAGAGTTAAGCCCACTAGGGCTAGATAACGAAATCATCGATTTTGGCTTTAAATCAACCATCACAAACACCGCGGATAACGACTTCATCAAGCCCTACCTCAACCGCAACGGCGAGGTTTCAAAGTCGGGGCTTTTGATGAATTTCATTTATGAGGATATAAGCAGCACGGGCGAGAGTGCGGCGAGGCTGATTTATGAGGACATTAGCGGCGAGGCAGGGGCGAATTTGCTCTTTTTGGACGCCATAAATTTGAGCTTTGCAAACCATCAAAGATTTTACGAAATGCTCGATGATGAGGGGGTGCTCAAAAGCTTTATAAACGAGCAAATCAGCGGCGGGATGAGCTTTGATTTGTTTTTGCGCACGCATTATGGCGACATAAACAGGCAGTCCATAAGCGATGAAAAGCTAATCGCCCTGTATCAGCAGTATAAAAACACCGCCAAAAACGCGAACATAGAGCAGTTTGCGCGCAACAACTCGATTTTTCAAAATTACGCGCAAATTCTGTTCGCGCAGTTTAACTCCATACGCAGCGACTACGGCACGCAAAGCAGCCCTGAGGTCATAGGCGCGGCAAATGAGCTACGCTCGCTGTCCTTTGAGCGCTTTAACGCCACGCGCCAAAGGCAAATCAGCCGCGAGGCTATCATCAAAACTTATAAGAGTGTTATGGGGGAAGCGGGGTGAGCGTGGGCGGTTTTGTCAGTTTGTAATAACGAAATTCGCGCGTAACCTTGCTAAAATCATTAAAATTTCAACACCTTTAAAAATCGACCATTTAACCAAAAATCCTATAATCACGCCAAAAAATAGTAAAAAAATTCGCAAAAAATGGCGAAAAAAATAAAAAAATTCCACAAAAAGAGCAAAAAATGACCGTCAGTGAGCTGAATTTAAAGGCAAAAAGCCTGCTAGAAGCGCATTTTGAGGACATTGTTTTAAGTGGGGAGCTTTCTAAAATCACCACGCACAGCTCGGGGCATTGGTATTTCGAGCTTAAAGACGAGCGTTCAAGCCTAGCGTGCGCTATGTTTAAGGGCGCAAATTCCAAGCTGAATTTTACCCCGAAAGTGGGCGAGAGCGTGGAGATGACGGGCTTTGTGAGCCTTTACGAGACGAATGCTCGCTTTCAATTCATCGCTAAAACTATGAAAAAATCAGGCTTTGGCGACTTGGAGGCGAAATTTTTAGCACTCAAAGAGCGATTAGAACGCGAGGGGCTATTTAACGAGGCGCACAAAAAGCCCATTCCTGCGTATCCTGCGCGTGTGGGTATCATCACAAGCCTTAGTTCAGCGGCTTTGCAGGATATGCTGCGCCTCATCGAGCATAAGGGCTATTTTTTGTCTAAATTTTTCATCTTTAACGCCCTCACACAAGGGCTTGGCGCACCAAATTCACTCATAAACGCCCTAAAAAAAGCAGATAGCGCAAAGCTTGATTTTATCATCATCGCTAGGGGCGGGGGCAGCAGGGAGGATTTGTTTTGCTTTAACGATGAGGGGCTTGCCCGCACCATTTTTGCCGCGCAAACGCCCATTGTGTCGGCTATCGGGCACGAGATAGACTATGTCATCAGCGATTTTGTCGCGGATTTGCGCGCCCCCACGCCAAGTGCTGCCATAGATTTGTGCTTTTTAAGCGCGAACGACATAGCCCAAAGCCTTGATTTACTGCACGATAAGCTAAAAAATTTAATGCAAAGTAAGATTTTAGCGCTACAAAACGAGCTAAATTCAGCCCAAAGGCTCTTTAAAGCGCAAAGCCTTGATAAAATCATCAGCGAAAAGCTCGCAAATTTGGGCTTTTTGCGCTCGCAATTAAAACTCATTTTAAAGGCGAAATTCGAGCAAGCCTCGCTGAAATTCGCCCACTGCGAGCAAGTTTTCAAGCAACACGAGCATTTTTTTGAAAAGAGCAAATTTTTCGTCTCCATCAGCAAAAACGGCGAACTTTCGCGGCTAGAAAATTTACAAAAAAATGATATAATCACGCTACATTCGCAGTTTGAGAGCAAAAAAGCGCAAATTTTATAAGGGGGTTTTATGCGAAAAATCAATTTTAGCGCGGGTCCTTCAACCCTGCCAGAAAGCGTGCTAAAAAGGGCGCAAGAGGAGCTTTATGATTATCAAGGCAAGGGCTTTTCGATAGTTGAGGTCAGCCACCGCACGAAAATCTTTGAGGAAGTGCATTTTGGCGCGATGCAAAGGGCGAAGCAGCTTTACGGGCTGGGCGAGGACTACGAGGTGCTGTTTTTGCAAGGCGGGGCTAGCTTGCAATTTGCGATGGTGCCTATGAATTTTAGCGAGGGGGGCGTTTGCGAATACGCTCACACGGGCGTTTGGACGAAAAAGGCAATAAAAGAGGCGCAGATTGTTGGCGCAAAAGTCAGTGTAGTGGCAAGCAGCGAGGATGGCGATTTTAGCTATATCCCGCAGGTTGAATTCAGCCCAAACGCCGATTACTGCTATATTTGCTCAAACAACACCATCTACGGCACGCAGTATCCAAGCTATCCTCGCTCCAAAGCCCCACTCATCGTGGATGCGTCAAGTGATTTTTTCTCGCGCAGGGTTGATTTTAGCGATATTGCCCTTTTTTACGGCGGAGTGCAGAAAAACGCTGGCGTGTCGGGGCTAGCGTGCGTTTTTATCCGCAAAGATATGATTGAAAAAAGTGCCGCCAAAAATGTCCCAAGTATGCTAAAATACGCCATTCATAGCGAAAACAAGTCGCTTTTTAACACCCCGCCCACCTTTGCGATTTATATGTTTGATTTAGAGATGCGTTGGCTGCTTGAAAATGGCGGGCTAGACGCGATAAATGAACACAATATCGCCAAAGCGCGCCTAGTTTATGAGTGCATAGACGGCTCAAAGGGCTTTTACAAGGGGCATAGCGAGAAAAATTCACGCTCGCTGATGAATGTGAGCTTTAATGTCGCGGCGGACTTGGAGCCCATTTTCGTCAAAGAAGCCGAGGATGCTGGTATGATGGGGCTTAAAGGGCATAGGCTTTTGGGCGGCATCCGCGCAAGCCTTTACAACGCCATCACCTTAAAGCAGTGCGAAACCTTGTGCGAATTTATGCGCGAATTTGTCCGCAAATACGGCTAAATTTTGGCGAATTTGTTTTGGCTTTTTATGTGAATTTTTGGGGCTTAAAGCCGTGAATTTTTTGGTTTGGGCGTGAAAATTTGTAAAATTAAAATCCATAAAATTCACACCCACGCCGTCATTGCGAGCGGTTTTTTAAGGCGTGCGAAAGGTGCAGATAAATCGTCATTGCGAGCGAGCGCAACTGCACGAAGCGTGGCAATTTATTGTTTAAAAAGCTGTGGAATTTACTATTTTTAAAAAATGTCGCTTAAATTCACGCCTTTCTTAAAAATGGCAAAGGCTAACAGCTGGCAGGCTGTGGATTGCCACGCCTTGACTTCGTCAAGGCTCGCAATGACGGACTTTTTGTTCGACTTTTAAAAAATTCACCGCTTTTTGCTTGCGATTATATTTAGGATTTCCACGACAAGCGAAAAGCCCATAGCCGTGTAAATATAAGCCTTTGAGATGTGTATGTCAAGGCTCTCAGCCATCAAAACCACGCCCACAAGCACCAAAAATGCGAGTGCTAGCAGCTTTATGCTGGGGTATTTTTCGACAAAATCCGCGATGGGCTTGCTCGCAAAAAGCATCACGAGCACCGCTATGACAATGGCTAGGACCATTATGGGCAGGTTTTGGGCTATGCCGACTGCGGTGATGACGCTATCGAGGGAAAAAACGATGTCTAAAAGTATGATTTGAGCGATGATGAGGGCAAATGAGTTTGCCGCAAGTGCGTGGTGTTCGGTATTTGCGGCTTGGCAGAGCTGCTCTTTTATCTCTAAAATGGGCTTTATGACTAGGAAAAGCCCGCCAAAAAACAGCACAAGGTCTCTGCCTGAAATCGCGCCTGAATTTTCGGGCATAAAGGCGGGTAAAGGCAGCTCAAAGAGCGGTGTGGTGAGCTTCATTATCAAAAAAAGCGAGCAAAGCAGGGCTATGCGCGCAAACATAGCTAGCCCAAGCCCTAGATAGCGGGCTTTGTCGCGCTGTCGCTCTGGCAGTTTGGCGACTAAAACCGCTAAAAGTATGATGTTGTCGATGCCCAAAACTATCTCTAATGCCGTCAGAGTAGCGAGCGTGAGCCACGCATCGAGGCTAAATATCCATTCAAACATTGTTTTCTCGCTTTCTTTGTGAATTTTTTATGCTTTTGTTGTGAATTTTAGGGAAAAATTGTGAATTTTTTGGCAGAATTTGCGAATTTTGGTTTGTTTTTTGGTTAAAATTCACGCCACGCCGTCATTGCGAGCGTAGCTACTACACGCGCTGTGCATTTTCACAACCAAATTTAAACTCGCATTGTGAGCAATCGCACTTTTCCGCGCTCATCTCCACGGCGCAAAAGTGCTGGTGGCTTTGGCTTAAATGCTTTATGAGCGTGGTTTTTTGCTTGGTGTTTTCGTGCAAAATCAGCTCTTTGTTGAGGTAGGCGACCTTGTCAGCGTAGGCTAGGACGAGGTTTGTGTCGTGGCACACGGCGATAACGCCCACGCCGCCTTTGTTTAGTGCGCTTAAAAGCTCGAAAACCCCCACGCTGCTTTTAGAATCAAGGCTCGCGGTGGGCTCGTCCATTATCAAAAGGGCGCACTCGCTCACCAAAGCCCTAGCTATAAAGGCTTTTTGCTGCTGTCCGCCGCTTAAATCGTTAATTTTGCGGTGCGCAAACTCCGCCAAGCCCACTTTTTCAAGGGCTTGCAAGGCTTTTGCTTTGTCGGCTTTGCTATAAAATCCCACGCCTCCGCCTCGCAAAAGTCCCATCAGCACGAGTTCTAGGGTGCAAAGTGGGAAGTTTTCGTTTGCCGCTACGCCTTGTGGCACATAGCCGATTTGCGCCGGCGCAAGCGATAAATTCACGCTTTGGCTTTTGTAAAGCCCCAAAATGAGCTTTAAAAGCGTGGATTTGCCGCCTCCATTTGGTCCTATGATGCCCAAAAAGTCCTTGCTGTCGTAGTTTAGGCTCACATTTTTTAGCACAGCCTCGCCGCCGTAGGCGAAATTTAGGTTTTTTATACTTAAAATTTGCATTTAATCCCCCAAAATTCGAGCTATTTTTAAAAGCTCGGCGGTGAAATTCTCGCTGAGATTGTCGATTTCTAGGACTTTCGCGCCGAGTTCTTTGGCTAGGGTTTTCACGGCATTTTGCGAAAAGCCTTTTTGCACGAGTATCACTTGAATTTGCTCTTTTTTTGCCGTGGCGATGAGCCTTTGCAAATGCTGAGCCTTTGGCTCTTTGCCCTCAATTTGTACGGGAATTTGCACTAAATCATAACGAGCGGCAAAGTAGGCTAAGCTTGGGTGATAAATGATGAATTTTTTGTGCTTTGCGCCCTTTAAAATGCTTGAAATTTGCGCGTGCAAAGCGTCTAACTCGGCTTGAAATTTAGCCAAATTTGCCTTAAAAAGCGCCTCATTTTGTGGGTATTTTTTGGATAAAGCCGCCGCGATAATCTCCGCTTGGGCTTTTAGCAAAATGGGGTCAAACCAAATGTGCGGGTCCTTGCTTTCATTTGAATGCTCGTGGTGCGAATTCTCGCCGTGCGAGTGTAAATTTTCGCTTTGAATTTTCGCCAAATTTTCGCCGTGATTTTCGTGAGCGTGGTCGTGCAAATTTTTTAAATTCCGCAGTCCCGCGCCCGTGTCGATGAATTCAACGCCCCCCGCCACGCTTTTAAATTTCTGCGCGAAAACCCGCTCGATTTCAAGCCCTATGGTAAAGTAAATCGCGCTGTTTTCAAGCCCTCGCATAGTGGCGGGCTTAAAGTCTAAATTATGCTCATCCGTGCCCGCGGGGATAATCACATTGATTTTTAGGGTGTCTCCGGCGATTTTTTGCACTATGAATTTTTGCGGCGGGATGCTTACGGAGATTAAATTCGGCGCATTTTTTGCGGCTAAATTCGCCCCCAAATTTGAATTTAAAGTCAAATTTGCGGCGGCATTTTGGGCTGAATTTTCAGCGGCGTTTTTGCTAGAATTCGCCGCCAAATTCACATTAGAATTTGAATTTAAAGCTAAATTCACGCCCAAGGCTGAATTTTCGCTAGAATTTGAGGCTAAATTCGCCCCCAAATTTGAATTCAAACCCAAATTCCCCCCAAATTCCGCCCCAAAACCCAAATTTACCCCCAAATTCAAGCCCAAAATTACCCAAAAAATCGCCCCAAAAATTAGCTTAAAAATCCCCATCACAAAGCTTCCTCTTTTTTCACAAACATTATCTTTTCATCGCACACGCGGCAACGCACATCCTTTTCGGTTACTTGGATTTGGCGATGCACATCAAGGGAGACATCGTGGATTTTGCCCTCGCAGCCGCAGGCGTAGAGGTAGCCTTGGTGCTCTGTGTTATCGTCTATGTAGCTTACCTCGTCCCCAAATGCCATTCCGCTTTTTATGGCATCTTGCATCTGCACGAACTCCGTGATTTTCATATCCTCAAACAAAATGTGTTCGAGCAGCCATTTTTTGGCTATGCGGTAAAGCCGTTCTTTAAGCTCGTTTGTGGTTTTTATGCTCAAAATGAGATGCACCATAGCCTGCGTGATTTCCTTGTGAATGCGCCTGTGGGGTTCAAGCTCGGGGTAGTTTATGCTTTTCATATATTCCTCCTCGGCTTTGAAATGGTCGCGCATATAGTGAAAAAACTCTTTCAACAAGCCTTTGAGTTTTTTCTTGCTCACCGAGCGGTCGGATATAGTCTCTACCTCGCCCGCTAGCTCGAAAAGCTTTTTGTGCTGCTCGTCTAACTCGGGGTTGCCTATGCTGTATGATTCACTCCATTTTGGTAACACGCTCGTCCTTGTTTGAATTTAATTTGCTTGAATTTAAGCGATAATTGTAACGCAAAAAAGTTTTTGTAAGGTATTATATGCTAAAATGCCAAAAATTTCACAAAGGGAGGCGAGATGGCAGCGAGAATTTTACTACTCGAAGACGATGTGAATTTAAGCGAGATAGTGTGCGAGCATTTGCAGGATGAGGGCTACGCGGTTGATTTAGCCACAGATGCGCAGCAAGCCCTTGATATGGGCTATGAGAAAAACTACGACTTGTGGATTTTGGATGTGAAAGTGCCTTTGGGGGACGGCTTTTCGTTGCTAAAAGAGCTACGAAATAGCGGCAAAAACACGCCTGCGATATTTTTAACCTCCCTAAACACCGCAGATGACTTAAAACAGGGCTTTGAGTCGGGGTGCGATGATTACATAAAAAAGCCCTTTGAGCTTAGCGAGCTTTCCTTGCGCGTGCAAAATATCCTAAAAAGGGCTTTCACGCACAAAAATGAGGATTATGAGGACCTCGGCGGAGGCTTTAAATTTAGCATAAATTCAAACATTTTATTTCAAAACGAGCAGCCCCTAACCCTGCCCACAAAGGAAATCAAGCTCTTGGCGCTGCTTTTAAAGCACAAAAATAACTTCGTAAGCACTGAAAAAATCTTTGACGAGCTTTGGGAGTATGATGAGGAACCTAGCGAACTTTCTTTGCGCGTTTATATGAAAAATTTGCGAAAACTGCTTGGCAAGGACGCCATAGTAAATCAACGAGGCAGGGGGTATTGCTATGTCCGAGGCTAGGTGGGTGGCGCGGTGGATTTTGCTCATTTACCTCACCACGACAGGCATTTTCTTGGGCATTTTCTTTGGGATTTGGTATGACAAACTGCGCGATGAGCTTATCGTGGAAAAAACTAGATATATGCGCGATGCCCATCGCACCATAGTTTTAAGCATAGTAAATGTCCGCTTTGTGCCATTAGAACGCTCTTGCGCGAACATAAACGCCACTTCAAACGCCAAATTTGCACTCATTGATGATAAAAGCGTCATTTGCTCGACTTTGGACTACAACCTCACAAACGCCGATATAAAGGGCTTTGACGAGCAAAGGTATATGGGCAAATTTCGCGGCATACACAAAAACAAGGTTTATTACACCAGCATTATGCGCTCATCGGGCTTTTTTTTGGGGCACGGCGGACAGGGGTTTGATGAGGCTTTTGAACTTCACAGAGGCTTTAAATACGGCACTAACGGCGCTTTTATAAATAAGCCCCCTAAATTTAGGGATTTTAGCAACAAAAATCAAAGCGAATTTAGTGGCGAATTTATCCCGCCGCCTAAATTTGGCGGCAAATTTAGCGAAAATTCGGACGAAAATTTATCCGCGCAGCCTAAATTTAACGCCCCGCCGAATGCTGAATTTAAGGGCGATTTTGGGGCAGAATTTGACGAGGCGCCCGATTTACAGGGGCAGGGCGGCTTTGTGTATAGCTTCATCGAAGGCGAGGATGTGAGTGAGGATTTGTTTTTCATCCGCCTAAAAGTCCTGCTTGGCGCGCTTGCTAGCTTCGCACTCATAGGCTTTGTGGGGTATTTTTTGGTGCGCGTTGCCTTAAAGCCGCTTGAAAGCAAAATCACAATGCTAAATTCTTTTATAAAAGACTTCACGCACGAGATAAACACGCCTTTAAGCGTGATTTTACTAAGCATTGAGCAGCTTGAAAAGCAGCACAAAAATTTAGACACCACGAAATTCGCGCGAATGAAAGTGGCTGCTAAGACGCTCTCTCAAACCTACTCGGATTTGATTTTTCTCACTTTCCCCGACACCATACCCGATGAGCAAAGCGAGATTTCGTTTAAAAGTGCTGTGAGCGAGCGGCTTGAATACTTCAAGCTCTTTTTCGAGCAAAAAAAGCTGAATTTAAGCGTGAATTTAAGGGGGGATGCGAAAATTTTCGCAAACAAAAGCAAAATCAACAAAATGCTTGATAATCTCATCTCAAACGCCATAAAATACAACAAAAAAGGCGGCTCAATCGCCATAACGCTCGACAGCAAGGGGCTTAGCATAAAGGACAGCGGATATGGCATAGATGAGAAAAATCTAGCCAAGATTTTTGACAGATACGCCCGCTTTAACAACGACCAAGGCGGCTTTGGCATAGGGCTGAGCCTAGTTAAGAGCATTTGCAAGGAATACAGCATAGAAATCCGCTGCTACTCCACACTCGGCAAGGGGAGTGAATTTGTTTTGAAATGGTGAATTTTTTTGGGCGGAAATTTACTTACTTCGTCATTGCGAGCAAATCCTTGCGGATTTGCTCGCAATGACGCGGAGGCTATCTTTTTACAAGCCTAAAAATCACAGCCCTGTCGCGGGCAAAATTTACGCGAAAGCGTAGGGGTAGCATTTTGATAAAAGTTTGGGTTTGTGCTTGTAAATTTTGGCTTTTGACGAAGTCTTGCACCTTTATGTCAGCCTTTGTGAAGCATTGCACAAGCTCGTTTTTGTGGGAATTTAGGAAATTTAGCTTTTTTGAGCGAGGCATTTCATCGTCAATGCCGCCAAGTGCCGTTTTATCAAGGCTTTGCAAGTCCTCGCTCGTGTAGATAATATCGCAGACATAGCGTTCGCTTACTAGCTCGCTTTGCGTCATCGCGGGCGAAATGTAGTCGCTTTGATGGCTTAAAACGAAGTCTTTGCTAGAAAACTCCGCCCAAAAGATAAACTCGTTCGCAAAGCCTACTAGCGCAAAGGCTAGTAAGCAAAGAGTTCGCGCCACTTTTGTGAGTCGATTTTAAGCTCGACATTCACGCGGTAAAGCCCCTGCGAGAAGCTTTCCTCCACTACGCTGGCGTTTTTGATAAGCCCATTTACCTGCGCTGTGATGTTTGAGCTTGTTAGCATAGCGTCCTTAACGGTGTCCTTGCCGTTGATTTTCACGCCAAAGAGCTTGCCCGCAAGCTGCCTGTAAGCATCCACGAGTGCTGCGCGCTTTGCAAGTGCGAGTGCTTGGGCTGCTGAGACGGTGTTAAGCGGTGCTATGCCCTCGCCTACCGCGCCGAAAGTCAGCTCGGTCTCGGTGCTAGCATCATAAGCAACCATTTTCTCTTGCTGTATGATGTCGCGGACATCGTCCTTATCGACCTTTTGCACCACTAGGTCTTGTTCCGCACCGCCTGTGAGTGTGCCGCCTGTGAGCGAGTCGCCTGCATTAGTGGCACCGCCGCCGCCCAAGCCGCCACACGCAGTAAGCATAAAAGCCGCCATCGCCGCTAGAAGCAAATTTTTCATTGTTCAACCTTAAAGTGTGATTTTAAATTCTCATTCTGTTTCGCCGCTGTTTTCGATATTTTCACTATTTTCGCCATTTTCCTCATCGTTCGTTTCCTCTTGTTTTGGGCATTTGGCTATGCTTACTACCTCGTCATTTTCGACATTTACGACTATCACGCCGCTTGTGGCACGCCCTGCCTTGCGAATGCTTTGCATATCCACGCGTATCATCTTGCCGCTGCTTGTAAGTGCCATCAAATCCATAGCCTCATCGACTATGACGACACTTATCAAATCCTGCGTTTTGTCCGTAAGCTTCATACAAATGACGCCCTTGCCCCCACGCCTAGTAAGGCGGTATTCGCCCGCGTTCGTGCGCTTGCCGATGCCCTTTGCGCTGATGCTCAAAATCTCTTGCGCATCGTTTTCAATGAAAACCGCACCTACTACTTCGTCATTTTTCTCTTTAAACTTAATAGCAGTTACGCCCCGACTCACGCGCCCTATCTCTCTAACGCCTGCTAGATGGAACTTTATGCACATTCCCTTTTTGGTAACGACAAAGAGCATTTTACCATAATTTTGCTCATTTTGCTCCAAATTCGCTAAATTTTCGCCATTTTCGTCAAATAAATTTGACTCGCTTTCGCTTTTTTGGGCTAAATTCGCGCCATCATTTTTGGCAAGGGCTGAATTTTCCGCCCCAAATGCTGAATTTTGGGCTTTAAATTCAGCATTTTGATTTTCCACTGAATTTTCGCTTTCAAAACCTGAATTCTCGCCATCAAATTCGCCGTTCGCGGCTAAAATCTCAGCCTCGTTTTCATCCCTTTGCACCACTATGGCGGTAACGAGTTCGTCATTCTCGTCTAAATTTATTGCCCTAACGCCCACGCTTCTTATGTTTTGATACTCGCTTAAATTCGTGCGTTTTATCAGCCCATTTTTAGTGAAAAAGCACAGCGACTTGCTTTCGTCAAAATCGCTCGTGGGGATGATGGCTTTGATTTTTTCATCAGCTTGCAAATTGATTAAATTCACCACAGCCTTGCCCTTTGCGGTGCGGCTGCCCTCGGGGATTTTATAGACTTTGAGCCAATAAAGCTGCCCGCGGTCGGTTACAAACATCAGCGTGTCGTGGGTGTTTGCCGTGAAAAAGCTCTCTATGAAGTCATCCTCGTAGGTCGTGATGGCTACCTTGCCCTTGCCGCCGCGCTTTTGCTTTTCATAAGTCTTACTTGGCACGCGTTTTATGTAGCCGCGGTGAGTTATGGTAACAACCATATTTTCGTTTGGTATTAAGTCCTCGACATCGATATCCTCGTAATCATCCTCGATTTGCGTTATGCGCGGGACATTGAATTTGCCTTTGATTTCTTTGAGTTCATCGCGGATTAAATTTTCAAGCAAAGCCTCGCTTTTTAGCAGGGCTTCGAGGCGCTGAATTTCTTTTAGTAAATCTTTCAACTCATTTTCGATTTTTTCACGCTCTAAGCCCGTTAAACGCCCCAAACGCATTTCTAAAATCGCATTTGACTGCGCCTCGCTTAGCGCAAATTCACGCATTAGCCCCTCTTTGGCTACGACATTATCCGCACTTGCCTTAATGAGCGCGATGACGGCGTCTATGTTATCAAGGGCGATTTTAAGCCCCTCTAAAATGTGAGCGCGAGCGCGTGCTTTTTGCAGCTCAAAAATGGTGCGGCGGATGATGACGGTTTTGCGGTGGGTTAAAAATATATTTAAAAGCTCGATGAGAGAGAAAATTTTGGGTTCTTTGTTGTTAATGGCGAGCATTATCACGCCAAAGGTGCTTTCCATTGTGGTGGATTTGAAAAGGTTGTTGAGAACTATGTCGCTCATCGCATCTCTTTTTAGCTCGATGACTACGCGGATGCCCTCCCTGTCGCTTTCATCGCGCACCTCGCT
Organism: Campylobacteraceae bacterium; assembly: GCA_963651895.1. Taxonomy (GTDB): domain Bacteria; phylum Campylobacterota; class Campylobacteria; order Campylobacterales; family Campylobacteraceae; genus Campylobacter_D. The sequence goes on along the minus strand of CAVJSG010000001.1, from coordinate 2,379 downwards.
AATGCCCTCTATCTGCTTTTCTTTTACGAGCTCGGCGATTTGCTCGATTAAACGCGCTTTGTTTGTTTGGTAAGGCAGCTCGTCAATGACTATGACATCTTTGTTTGGCTTTTTTTCTATATGAGTCTTGGCGCGAATTTTTACCCGCCCACGCCCCGTGCGATAAGCCTCGATAATGCCCTTTTTACCATAAATAATGCCCCCCGTGGGAAAGTCAGGTCCCTTTATAAACTGCATTAGTTCTTCGAGCGTGGCGTTTTTGTTACCAAGCAAATGCAAAAGCCCGTCAATCAGCTCATTTAGGCTGTGTGGGGGGATATTTGTCGCCATTCCCACGGCTATGCCGCTGCTGCCATTTAGCAGTAAATTTGGCACGCGGCTTGGCAGGACATCGGGTTCTTTTTCAGAATCATCGTAGTTTGGGATAAAATCAACCGTTTCTTTGTCTATATCGCGCAAAAGCTCGTGGGATAGCGCGCTCATCTTCGCCTCAGTGTAACGCATAGCTGCCGCGCCGTCCCCGTCTATGGAGCCAAAATTCCCCTGCCCATCAATGCTTGGCACGCGCATAGAAAAGCTTTGTGCCATCCTAACAAGCGCGTCATAAACGGCTGTGTCGCCGTGTGGGTGATAGCGCCCAATGACTGCGCCCACAATGCGAGCGGATTTCACAAAAGTCGTGCGAGACTTGCTCTCATCGTGCTCCATAGCGTATAAAATGCGGCGATGCACGGGCTTTAAGCCGTCCCTAGCATCAGGCAACGCACGCCCTATGATAACGCTCATCGAGTAGTCTAGGTAGCTGGTTTTAATGGAGTTTTCTATATCGACAACTTCAATGTCCGAGTCAAACACACTATCCATAAGAGTCCTTAAATTTTAAAGTGTAATTCTAGCATTTTAATCTTTCGCATCGGCTAAGACGAGTGCAAAAAGCACGGAAATTTTGTTTTTTTCCAAAATTTTTCTAGCTTCCATAAGCGAAAACCCTGTGGTGATGATATCATCCACTAAAATCACCGGAAATTTGGGCTTTTTCAAAAGCTCATAGTTTCGCTTGTGCCTTTGGCGAAAATTCACGCTTTGTCCGGAGTATTTCACGCTTGATTTTGCGTGCAAAACCCTATACAAAGGCTTGATAAAGCGCGTTTTAAGGTGCTTTGCCAAAATCGCCGAATGCGAGTAAAGCCCCCGCTCGACCTTATCATCTAGCGGCACCGCATTTATAGGGCTTTGAGGGGCAAAAAATTCCTTAAACCTCGCAAAAGAGAGCTTTGCCAGCGCATTTAGGGCGAAATAGCCGTAAAATTTGTGCTTTGCGTGCAGCAAATGCCTTACCTCGCTGTATTTGTAAAAGGAATACACCTTAAAATCGCCCTCCAAAGCCCGCGCACCCAGCGAAAACTCCCCAAGCTCGCTCTCGCAATGCTCGCACAAGTCAAGCAGCGCGAAGCAGCCGCAGTTAAAGCACCTCAAAGTGCCGAAATAATGCTAGCCGTCTTATTTGCCAGCTGTTTTAGCAGCAAATAAGTGTAAAATGAGATTTCATTCGTGTCGCTAAATCCCATCACATCTTGCTTCGTGCGCACTATGAGGTCCTTGTCGTTGTTTATGTCTTTAAGAGTCAGCCGCCCCGAAATGCTAGAATGAAGTCCCGTGCCATCGAGGTTTGATGAGAAACTTAGCAACGCAAAGTCCAGCCGCAGCACATAGGGCGAGTTGTTGATACCCTTTACAACGAGCATTCCCCGCGTTTGGAGCTCTTGTTTGAGAAAGGTGAAAAAGACGGCGTTGAACTTTTCGTTGATGATATAGCTTTTGCCGTTCGCGTAAAAGAGCTTTTGCGCCTCATCAAGCTCGCTAACGCTGTGTATATAGACTTTTTTGACAGCCACACTCTTGTCAAGCGTCCTTTTGTCAGCGCAACATCGAATGCCCACATCGCTGATATAAAGCAGCCCCTTGACTTTCGCCTCGTAAGCCTTTGGGTCATCGCAGGCGTAGCAGGCTTGCTTGTTTGCCGTGTCCGTTACTTGCTGCATAGTGCTTTTGCTGCCACACGCCACAAACATAAGCGCCATAGCGCATAGAAGGATTTTTTGCATAGTTTTTCCTTTTTTTGAATTTTGTTTAATTTTTTGAATTTACTCAACTTTATTAAATTTATTTGCTCAACTTTGCTTGGAAATTTCGTGTCTCTTTGAAATTTTTGCCTAATTATAACCACAAATTCATAAGACAAGGTTGCAAAATAAAATTTTTTTGCTAAATTTGGTAAATTTTTTAAATTTTTGGCTTTTTTGCGGAGGAATTTCAAATTTTTGGAGAATTTTGGGGAAAATTTTTTTCGTTTTGAACTAAAAAATCTTTATTTTTTAA